>CAZAQZ010000412.1:0-3364 GCA_964487175.1 uncultured Verrucomicrobiota bacterium
ACCACAAGGAGCTGTGTCTTGCCCTGGTGATTGACCCAGCAATCGCCCCTAACGAAAGACGTACAACAACCTAGACATGTTACAAGCCTTGTTTCCAGACGGTGCAAACTTGACAACCGCATGACAAAGGGCGGGTTCAGTGGAAACTGTTGCGCCGGCTTCGTTATCAAGGCATAATTTTCGGGATGTTCACACCAAAGCACACTTGAAAATCTGCATGCTAGGTCAATCGTTTTTGCCGAGAGTAGGCGGCGAAGAACTCGGGATGGATCTGCTGGCGCGTGAATTCACCAAGGCAGGGCACCACGTGACGGTGCACGTCCAGCATGCCTCGTGGCTGAAATCGCCCCCGAAACTCGACCTTCCGTACCGCGTCGTCTGGTACCGCAAAGCCCGGTCGCGGCACTGGACGGCTCCGTTTTTGCGTCGGTCACTGAAGCGCCTGTATAAGAGCTGGCCGTACGACATCCTCTATTGCCGCAAATTGTATCCGGCGGGTTTTGCGGCGCTTCAAGCCGCACGAGACGTTCAGGTGCCCCTCGTTTTGTCGCTTCACGACTCATGGACGGCCAAGGCTAAAGCCAGGCGATCTAACCCCGTGGCGGCAATGATGTCGCCTCTGGCCGCCAAGGAGCGAAAACAGGTGTACCAGACGCTCGACGAGACGGATGCGATTATCGCCCTGAATGAATATATGCGCACCTATATCCTGGGGGTTTGTCCCACCTGCTCGAAACGACTGCATGTGATTCCGAACGGCGTGGACGTGGATTGTTTTGTCAGACCCGCCATCGGGACCGGCCCGCTTGCGCGTCAGTACGCTGAACAGCGGGGACACTTCTTTCTGTTTATGGGTCGCTTGGGCTACGTCAAGGGCTTGGACGTCTTGATCGAGGCATTTCGTATGGTCGCCAAGCGCGATCCAGACATCATGCTTATCGTGGCGGGTGAAGGACCTGAGGGGCCGGCTCTACGCCAACGGGTCAAGGCAATCGGTTTGGAAGATCGCATCCACTTCGTAGGCACCGTCCAGGGAGACGACAGAGCTTGGTTGATGCAGAATGCGCTGGGCTTCGTGCTTCCGTCGCGGATCGAGACGTTTGGCAAGGTGACAGTGGAGGCTTTCGCCTGCGGCACTCCCGTCATCGGCAGCCGTCTCGGTGGCATTGCCGAACTGATTCAGCCCGGTCTGAACGGGTTGTTGGTTGAACCGGGCGATGCGGATGTCCTGGGACGGGGTATGTGTGAGTTGCTGGATGATCCTCAAGGACGTGAGCGGATGCGGGTGCATGCGCGCGCGACCGCACAACGCTATGCCGGACCGACGGTGGCACAACAGTACCTGGCGTTGTTTGAACAGGTCGTTTCGCAGCGGCAAAACAGCTAGGTGGGCTTACGGCCTTGCAGAATTTGCCGCCGAAACTTCGGTCGATTGGGGAGCGTTGGAAGACGGTTTCACGCTCTTATCAGGAGACGTCGCCGGTTTGCCGGGAGGATTGATTTTCTTTTCCAACAGGAACGCGTATTTCGCGAACGTGTGGAACATGCCAATCCCCGCGATCAGCCAGCCCCGCCAGCCGTCCCTCCAGCCTTGTTTGAGCACCAGCCGTTTCACGAATAACCACCACGGCGAGAGTATGAGATTGTACCAGTGAAAGGTTCGTCCCTCCCGCGCATAGGAGTCAGCCGTGGCGCGCGCGTAATAGATGGTTTTATGCAGGTGATGTTCCAAATCACGATACGAGTAATGGAGCAAATCACCTTCCATGTGTGCAAGCGCACCGGTGACCTCCAGCATGTCGTGCGGGTCGATGCCACGCCATTCAGCGCCTTCGCGGCGAACCAGTCTGAGACGCCATTCGGGATACCACGCATGCCATATCCAGTCTCCTAGATAAAACGACCGGCGGTTGACCCAATAGCCGTCAGCGGCTGGGCCGGGGGGGGCGAAGGCATGGCGAATGGCCGCCTCCAACTGGGGGGAAAGAGCCTCATCGGCATCGATGCCGAGCACCCAAGGTTGGGAGCAGCGGCGCAACGCGATGTTCTTTTGAGCGATGTGCCCCTTCCACGGATGGACCTCAAATACAGCCCCAAATCGTTGTGCGACTGCCGCCGTGCCGTCCGTTGAACCGGAATCGATCACGATGATTTCTCTGGCCAACCCTCTCACGCTGGCCAGGCAGCGAGGCAGGTTCGCTTCTTCGTTGAGTGTGATGATGGCAACGGACAGCGGAAGACGTTGTGCGTCGCGCTCTGTCGAGCCAGCGGGTGAGACGTTTTGCGCGAGGTTCAATGTAAATACTGTATAGACGAAGGTCACGCCTCTCGCCAGCCGATTCTTTGATTGCTTGCCTGGCTGCAGGGCTAGAGAGCATCAGTCCTTTTGCATGATGAAATTGTTGCAGTATGATGATCGGTCCCAGAATCGTTCTCCGGCCTGGCTTTGATGCAGTTCGGGAACAAACTTTTCAATGGAGAGCAGGGAGTTTTTGAAAACAAACGAGCCGTCGTAGCCGATCCCCTTTAAGTAGTTCAAAACATCGAGCACTGTCCCCTTCGAAAGATGTCGATTCTCCGTTTCAAAGATTAGCATGGGAGAATGCTCCATTATGATTCGGCGTGCACCACGAAAAACAGAAAGCTCATGGCCCTCGACGTCCACCTTGATTACCGAGATTCGTCCTTTGTAGCCGAGGAAATAGTCATCGAGTCTGACGGCCTCCACCTTGACCTGTCGACAGCCTTCGCGTGTGCGAACATGGGTTTCCAAGGACGCTTCAGGGGAACTTTCTCCAGGGACATGCAAGATAACCTCGCCGGATTGGCCTGAAACCGCCTTCTGTTCAATGACAACATTCTTGAGGCCGCACGCTGTCACGGCCTTGCTTAGATAGGCGGCGAGATTGGGCTGAGGCTCAAATGCGACAACGCGGCCCGTGCGTGCGACCGCGCGGCTCATCCAATAAATGTAGCTCCCTTTATTGGCGCCGATATCGACAGCAGTGTCACCCGCTGCGCAGGCCTTGAGCAGGGCCTTGATTTCCTGTCTCTGGTCGCGAAGCCGTGACTTGAAGCTTCGGTAAACAAAACGTGCCGTCATTCAAGTAATATGCCACCCTTGCAGTGGCAGTTCAGAAGCCTCCCCCAACGCCAAAAGATTGTAGTGCCCTTATTCCAACAGTCCAGCCTGGAGTGCGAAGATCCGAATGCGCTCATCCGTCCTGCGGTGGAGCACTTGATGAGGGGATTCCGCCAGTTGAGGAACCGGAAACGGTTCCTTTGGGATAGGGAGGGCAGGTGTAGAAGGGATAGCCGGTCAAATCCATGGTCGGACTGTGCTTCCACCGTTTGTAGCTCCACA
>CAZAQZ010000413.1:0-1204 GCA_964487175.1 uncultured Verrucomicrobiota bacterium
CGATCAGCAACGTCACACAGACGTTTGATGATTCGGCGGCCTCAATGTTGCCAGAGACCACCCTGATCACCTCCGGAACGTACCAGCCGACCAGCTACGATTCAGATGAAGTTCTGGACGCGCCGGCTCCCGCAGGTCCCTACGCGACGGCGCTGTCGGCCTTCAACGGGGTGAACCCGAACGGCACCTGGTCGCTGTACGTGGACGACGATTATCCTGCGGCCGACGGCGGCAGCATCGCCAATGGCTGGAAGATTACGATTGTCACAACGACGAACAATTGCTGCGGTAGCGGCGCCAATCCCAACAACCCAGCCAGTGTCCTGCGGATTTCCGGCATTAAGGTCACGGGCAACGATGTGTCATTGACGTGGTCCACTGCGGGCGGCAGTACAAACGTTGTCCAAGCCGCTCCCGACCTCGGCAGCAGTTACAGCAACATCAGCCCGAACATCTTCATTCTGGGCAGTGGCGACACTTCGACCAACTACCTTGACACCGGCGGTGCCACCAACCGGCCGACGCGCTTCTATCGCATCAAATTGGTGCCGTAGAGGGGCAAAAGATAGGCGTTGACGCGGGGGGCTGGTTCCGTTATTTTCACGTGCCTTCGCGAGAGGGGAAAAAGGCCATTTTATGTACGCAATCGTAAGAACAGGCAGCAAACAATACCGTGTCCAAGCCGGCGACGTGCTCGAAGTCGAGCTTCTCGATGGTGAAAAGGGCAAGGAAATCGCTTTGGAAGACGTGTTGTTGATCGCCGACGGAGACAAAGTGCAGGTCGGCAAGCCAAACGTGGCGGGCGCGCGCGTGACCGCCGAGGTCATTGACGCTGACAAGAAGGGCAAGAAAGTCATTGCCTTCAAGTTCCGCCGCCGGGAAGGCTACCACCGCAAACGTGGCATCCGCGCTCATCATACGGTGTTGAAGATCAAGGAAATCGTCGCTCTATAATTTTCAGGAGTACCAACCATGGCACATAAAAAAGGGCAAGGCAGTTCACGTAACGGACGCGATTCCGTCAGCAAACGTCTTGGTGTAAAAGCCTTCGGTGGCGAATTGGTCAGCGCTGGCAGCATCATTATCCGCCAGCGCGGTGGCCGGTTCCTGGCCGGCACCAACGTCGGCACAGGCCGCGACTGGACGCTGTTCGCGCTCACCGAGGGCAAAGTCCGCTACGACAAGAACAGCCGCCGCGTCAACA
>CAZAQZ010000413.1:1214-3361 GCA_964487175.1 uncultured Verrucomicrobiota bacterium
AACATCGACCCCATTCCCGCTGACGCCAGTAAGTCGTAGCTTCAGAGAATTTGGATTCAATCGAGGGCATCTGCCAGCAGGCGGATGCCCTTTTGTATTTGTGGGACCGACTGGGCGCCAAAGCTGAGGCGCATTCCGTTCTGGGGAATCTTCCGTGAAGGATCGGCGCAATAGCACATGTCGCCGGGGACGTAGAAGACACCGGCATCCAAGGCGCGTTTAAACAACCCGCTGGTCGCGCCGGTCTTCGTGCGCTCGTCGAGTTCCACCCAGACATACAAACCGCCCCGCGGAGTCTGATAGCGGGCCGTGTTGGGGAACGTCGCATCAAGTTCTTCTACCATCGCATCGCGTTTCCGGCGGTACGCGGAGGCAATCTTCGGCAGATGACGCTCGTACAAACCTTCCGCCAGCGCGCGGGCCAGGATCGTTTGCAAAAAGTTCGACGAACCGAAATCGTGATTGCTCTTGCTGCGCAACACCGCGCGCATGAGGGTCGGCGGCAGAATGCCGTAACCGAGTTTGATGCCTGTGGCAAAGGGTTTCGTCAACGTGTTGGTGTACACGATTCGTTCATTGCGTGGATCGAACGGCTTGAATGACGGCACATCGCCGCCTTCAAACCGCAGATCGCGGTACGCGGCGTCTTCGAGAATGTAAATCGGATGCCCGGCGGCGCGCTCATAACGTTTCACGAGATCAAACGCCTCGCGCTTTTGCTCCAGCGACCACGTGTGCCCGGTCGGATTCTGAAAATAGGTGACGAGATAAAGCAACTTCACACGCGGGAGCAGCCGTTTGGCTTTCAGTTGCTCCAAGCGCGCCTTCAACATTTCCACATTGCTGAACCCGATTGCTCGCACGCCAAGCGCTTCAACGATGCCGAGATAGACGAAATAGGTCGGGTCTTCGACGATCGCGATGTCACCGGGATCGCACAGGACTTCGCTGAGCAGATAGAGCAATTGTTGCGAGCCGTTGGTGACGACGACGTCGTCCGCTGAAATCCTGGATTTGCGAACATGATCCTGTTTCTGCCAGCGCCGCAACAGTTCATGGCGCAATTGCGGCAGACCAATCGTCGTGCCGTATTGCAAAGCCGTGCGCGCGGTCTTCGGCTTCGACAAAATCTCGCGGGTGAGCGCCGAGACTTCCCCGACGGGGAGCGTCTCGTTGTCAGTGAACCCCGCTGCCAGCGAAATCAGGTCCGGTTTCTCCAGCGCCAGCTTCATCAACCAACTGATCGGCGGTTCGCCACTGCGTTTCGCCAGGGCGGAAAAATGTTGCGGGGCATTCATCGCAAGCCGGCTCACTCCGACTGGCTCAATCGTTTCTTGGGTTCGTCGAAAAGCAGGGTGTGTGCTTCGGCGAGAACCGCCGGGATGCGGTCTGCGAAGGGACTATTCTTCAGGACGGGGCGGAGATCAACTTCATTGAGCTTCAACGCGTTTTGGCCGGGGAACCAGTGGTCGGCGTTGCCCAGCAGGTTGTAACGCATCTTGCCCAAACCGACCAAGTCAAGCGACTTGGCATACGTCCAAAGCCGAAGAATCTCATGGATATTGATGTGGCCCGGCACATCGGTCCATTCAGGGATCCCTTCGTGCCAGTGTTCGCACCAGTCTTTTCCAAGAACCCGGACCATTTCGTCTCTCAAACGCCTGGCAATGGGCGCCGATAGTTCCTCGCGCTTGTCGTAATTCTTCAACGCGTCGATGTGCGCGTCGAAATCCGTCGGACGGCTGGCTCCGATGCTGAGCGTGTGGACTTGCGGACGCGACAGGCAGTACAAATCATTAAACGCCATCGGTGTGAGCGGATGGCACAGCTTGAGCATCTTGTCCGTCGGCTCGTACAGTTTGCCGCCCTTGTCGTTCGGGCTGATGATGAACACGCCCATATCCCGGCGAGTCGCGGCTTCGACGGCGGGCCAGTTGAAATCATTCACGAAATACCAGTGTAGATTCACGTAATCGAATCCGCCGGAGTTGATGGCCTCACAAATCACTCGGGTCGACGCATGGGTCGAGAACCCGACGAACCGGCATCGACCCTTCTTTTGGAGACCGCGAGCAGCTTCGAGGCAGCCGCCTTTACGCAATGACCATCCGAGCAGTTGCTCGTTGTTAACCCCGTGAAGGGCGAGC
>CAZAQZ010000414.1:0-3352 GCA_964487175.1 uncultured Verrucomicrobiota bacterium
ACCGGTCCAGGAATTTCTCAAATTCAACGGGCCAGGCGGTGACTTCGCCGCCGTGGACACCGAGGCCGAACCCATGGCCTCCCACGCCGTACAGGTGCAGCTCCACGGGGACATGGGCCTGACGACAGGCCTCCGCAAACAGGAGCGCGTTCGCCACCGGTACGGACTGGTCATCACGCGCATGCACGAGGAACACAGGGGGTGTCCGGGCTGTCACGAGTTTCTCGCAGGAGAATTCGTCGCGAAGCATTTCGGTCTGGGCGTGGCCCAGCAGGTTGCTGCGCGATCCCCCGTGTGTGGCGGTCACCATGCTGATCACCGGATAGCCCAGGGCACAGAAATCCGGACGACAGGAAATCCGTTGAACGTCTTCAACCGTGTCGCGGACCGGTTCAGAAAATTTCGTCGCCACGCAGGCGGCCAGATGTCCCCCTGCTGAAAAACCCAGAATACCCACCCGATTGGTTTTGATGCCCAATTCCCCGGCTCGTTCGCGCAGAAGCCGCATCGCGCGTTGCGCATCCAGCAGCGGCACCAAATGTCCCGAGGTGATGCGGTCGGGGCAGGGCAGCCGATATTTCAACACGGCGCCCGTGATGCCGCGCGCCTGCAACCATTGTGCAACATCGAGTCCTTCCTTGTCCCATGACAGAAACCCATAACCACCGCCCGGGCAGATCAGGACCGCCATGCCGCTGTTTATCTCGCGAGGCGGCAGATAAATGGTCAGCGTGGGGATCTGGACATTGTAGATGTGATGATTGATCGGTGTGTCGCCCGTGAGTTCAATTCTTTCCGGGGGAGCATCGGTCACGCTCAACGGGATCTGCCCCTCCCATAAGCGAATCTCAGCCGGTGGCGGCTTTACAGCAGTCGCGTCAATTGCATTCATCTGGAATTTCCTCTGCCATCCTAACTGCGCGCCTGTTATTTTGCCATCGTGAATGTCGCCGACAAGGGCGGTTGCGCGTCGTCAAGCCGCGTGTTGATCCACAGCACCGTTGCCTCGCCGTCCTGATGGAACACACTCGCCCCTTTCTCAGGCCTGTATTGTGCAAGCACGGATTTCCCGGGCAACAGGATGGCGCGGGCTTGAACGCCGGTCGCGGCCTTCGCCAGCCGGCCAAAGTTCATGACTGATTTGCCATCGCGGGTTGTCGTCAGGGTGCCCGGACGCCGTTCCACGCGCACGACCACCAGCGACGCGCCCGGCGGGAGCGGCTGTTCTAGGTTGACGGTCAGGATCAACCAATTGGGGCGTGACGGATGATGTTTGATTTCGCAGGAAAGCGAATCGCCGCCGAGTGTGTAATATCCCAGGAACCGGTCCTTCCCGGCCTGGCTGCTGCTTTCCAGGCTGGTCAGGGGATTGAACCCCTGGTTCACCACGCGTTCGGTGGTCCACCACGTCGCTTCGTTTGTCCTGTCGTTGAGATCGACAAACTGGATTGACCCAAACGGCAGGCCGCGCGTGTCCGCCTCCGTTTGCGTCTGCTTCACCACGAGCTTGAAGTGCTCCCATGCCGGTTTGGGCAGGGACTCAGCCGCTTTGTGTTCCAGCTTCAACCACGCGGGGGCCTGCTCGTGGACCAATCGGCGGAATCGCATCACGCCAAAGCCGGCTGCAAGAGCAACCATCAGTACCGCCAGCCAGAATTTCCAGTTCTCCCTCATGAATCGCGTTTAGTTGGGCTGCTTCGTCTGCCAGTTGGCCATCGCCGCATACCAATACGTCATCTGGGTCGGATCAAAGCGGTCGACGGATGCGACGTGGCCATCGGCAAACAGGAAATTGGCGAACCCGGAGTGCGGCGGCGGATAACACGTGCTGCCGCTGGAGAACCCGCTCCGATCCGTCGTCTCGTTGGTGGGATCGATCTCCTGTTGCGGGCTGATGAACAGATCCTCGCTTAACACGATGAACGCCGACGGATTGACGATTTGTTTTGAATCCACTGCATAGATTCCGGTCCCCGGGGATCCAGCCTGCACGTACGCAGGCAGCAGATTGAAATAGTAGCTCACGTCCAGCCGCGTCATCCACGGCGGCCAGCCCACATCGGTGTACACTCGTGTCGACTTCACGTAGGGATACACCAATTGCGTCCACGCCTTTGGCCCGACGGAATTTGTCCACGTCGGAAAAATCCCACTAAGCCCGGTCAGCTTGCCCTGGTTGTCGTCCCAGTACATCTGGATCGCATATCCGAGTTGCCTGAGATTGTTTACACAGGTGGTGCTTTGCGCCCGTTGGCGTGATTGCGCCAGCATCGGTTCCAGCAACCCGACCAGAATACCGATCAGGGCGATTACCACCAGCAACTCGATCAAGGTGAATCCTTCCCGGCGGGGCGTCCTCATGGCCGGGCCTCCTTCGATCCGCCGTCAGCCGCGGCAACCGGCACTGGGTTGGTCGTCGCCGGCGGAGGAATCACAGGGGCCGGTTTGCGCGCCGCCTTTGGTGGATTCGGCTTGAGGTTCTTGAGTTGTTTCTCCAGGTCGTGCACCTGTTTTTCCATGTCCTGGATTGCCGCCCATTGATCCCGCGCGCCCGGATAACGTTCGTCGAACTCCGCCCGCGTGGTTTTCAATTTAAACTGAATCTCGTCGATTTTTTCCTCCACGGCCTGCGCCGCGTTGCTCGGCGACGCGACGATCTCCCGCGGCTTCAGTGAGTAGAGCGCCCAGGTGTCGTAGTGGTCCTCGGCCCGCTGGTTCCGGCGATCTTCCACCCATTCCTGGACCTCGTTGAATTGGAAATTCCCGCCGAGTTTGCCGCGCAGTTGACGGAAACCATCTTTCGCCGTGACGACGGCAACCGCGCGGCCCGCCGCGAGGTTGGTCGCCAGCAACGCGCGTTCCATGTCGGCCAGCTCGGGGTCGGTCTTGTCGCCGAGAGCGTGCGACAATACCACCGCCTTGTCGCGTTGAAAGGGATGCGGGTCGGCATCGGTCAGGACGCGGGTCCGATTCCTGACAAAACTGCGGTCGAAACTGTCCAGCGAGTACAGTTCGTAGTTCCCCGCCAGCTCGACGAAATTCAGCACGCGACCGGTGGCCATGACCACGGCGTTTTCCGGAAGATGCTGGTGCATGGCTGCGGTCGTCTGTTGGACGAACACGAGCCGGTCCCTTCGGCCGCCCAACAATTGCACCGCATCGCGCAGGTTGGTCGTTGTCACCAGCAGCACAAATCCGCCGACGGCCACGATCCACAAGGGCCGCGGTCGCACGGCTTCAATGAGCAGGACCAGCACACCGACGATCAGCGGCGGGAACAGGCTGACAAAAAACCGCACGTAACCCGGTCCCTCCCCCTGGGGCGCCCAATAATAGGCCGTGTACAGGAGCA
>CAZAQZ010000415.1:0-3351 GCA_964487175.1 uncultured Verrucomicrobiota bacterium
AGATCAACAAGAACAAGGTCGCGCATTTGCCGGTCGTCAGCGACATCAAGTACGCGTTGCAGCAACTCAACAAGGTCGTCAAGGGCAAGCCGTTCAAGGCGTGGCGCGCGCAGATCGCCGAATGGAAGGCGAAGTATCCGTTCCGCTATCACGTCACGGATGAAGTGCTGAAATCGCAGTATGTCCGCGAATTTCTCAAGGGCGACACCAGCGAAATCATCATGCCGCAGTACGTGATCGAGCTTCTCAGCGAACTCACGCAGGGCGAGGCGATCATTACCACGGGCGTCGGCCAGCACCAGATGTGGGCCGGTCAATATTATAAATTCAAACATCCGCGCACGTTCCTGACGTCGGCCGGATTGGGCGCGATGGGCTACGGTTATCCGGCGGCCATCGGCGCGAAGGTCGCCTTCCCCGACAAGCAGGTTGTTGACATCGATGGCGATGGTTCGTTCGTGATGAACATCCAGGAACTGGCCACCGCGCACATCGAACGCATCGCCGCCAAGGCGCTGGTCATTAATAACCAGCACCTCGGCATGGTCGTGCAATGGGAAGACCGTTTCTATCAGTCGAACCGCGGCCACACGTACCTGGGCGACCCGCAGAAGCCGCAGCAGGTGTATCCGGATTTTGTCGCCATCGCCAAGGGGTTCAACGTTCCCGCCGAGCGCGTCGAGCGCAAGAGCGAACTGCGCGCGGCGATGCAGCGCATGCTGGCGTCGAAGGAACCGTACGTCCTCGATGTCATCGTTCCCTACACCGAGCATGTATTGCCGATGATCCCGGCGGGCAAGACCGTCCACGAAATCATCATCGAGAAGGACGAGACACGCGACCTCGGCGATAACAAGGGATTGTAATCAATCCGGCGACGGCGACTGTGTGCTACACTGCGCCCCCATGACCCGACAGGAGCGGATTCGCACAACCGTCGTACTCGTCCTCTTCGCGGCGGTGTTCCTCACGCTGAGCGTCGCGAGTTTCACGCGCACGTCCGCCACATGGGACGAACCGCAACACCTCCTGACCGGTTATCTGGCGCTGAAGCACGGGGATTACCGTCTCGATCCCGAACACCCGCCGTTTGTTCGCATGTGGGCCGCGCTGCCGTTGCTGAACCGCACCGACATCAAGGTGGACACCCAGGTTATCGACAAGGTGGACCCGCTTCAATGGGTGGACCTGCTGCAATTCCAGTACACGCACGTCATTCTCTATCAGATGAACGATGCCGACAGCCTGCTCTACCCGGCGCGGTTCATGGTCGCGCTGCTCGGGGTGCTGTTGGGGATCCTGCTCTTCTGTTGGGCGAACGAATGGCTCGGTTTTTGGCCGGCGGTCGTCGGTCTGGGATGCTACGCGATCGAGCCGAACATCCAGGCGCATTCGTCGCTGGTGACCACGGACTTTGGCATCACCTGTTTCCTGTTTGGCAGCGCCTACTTCCTGTGGCGCGCGTCTCGTTGCCTGAGTATTGGAAACCTGTGCGGCTTGGTCGCATTCTGTGCGCTCGCGGCGGTGAGCAAGTTCTCGGCGGTGGTGTTGGGGCCCATCATCGTTATCGCGCTGGCGGTCCGCGCTTTCCAGTCGACTCCGTGGGCCTGCCGAATCGGATCGTTGCGGGAGCTGCCGACACGCTTTGGTCGAGTGGGCGCGGGCGCGGCGATTATCCTGCTCATCACGCTGATTTGCTGGGGGTCGATCTGGGCCGCGTATGGATTCCGCTACTTGCCGAGTGACACGCCCAGATGGCGATACGACTTTGAGGGCAATGAGGTCTTGCGCGAGCGCACGCCGGTTATCGCAAGCGTAGTGCATTGGATTGATTCGCGTCATTTGCTGCCGAACGCATTCTCAGAAGGGTTCCTGCTCGGGCAAAGTAAAGCGCAGGGACGCGGGACTTACCTCGCTGGGGAATTCAGCGAAACGGGTTGGTGGTACTTCTTTCCGGTGGCATTCCTGATCAAGACACCCGTGTCGCTGGTCGTGCTTTTCCTGGGAGGACTGATCGCGTGCGTCGCGAGGTGGAAAGGAGGGTGGTGGGACAGTCTGTATGTGTTGCTGCCGATCGGCGTGTACCTGGCGGCGGCGATGGCTTCCAAGCTGAACATCGGGTTGCGGCACATCCTGCCGGTTTACCCGTTCGTGATCCTGCTGGCTGCCGTCGGCGTCCGCGAATTCATCAACACGAAGCGCAAGGGTGTGCTGATGGCGTTGGGCGTGTTGCTCGCATTCTGGGGTTTCGAATTTGCCCGGGTCTACCCGCACAACCTGGCGTTCTTCAACCAATTCGTCGGCGGGCCGCAACATGGATATGAATATCTGCTCGATTCCAATCTTGATTGGGGGCAGGACCTCAAGCCGCTGAAGAAGTGGATGGACCAGCAGGGCGTCCAGCAAATCAACCTGGCGTATTTCGGCACCGCCGACCCCTCATACTACGGGCTGCATTGCACGTATCTGCCGGGTTCGCCGTTTTTTGCGCAGAATTCGTTGCCCCAATTACCGGGCTACGTCGCGATCAGCGATACGGTTCTAATGGGAGTGTACCTCAGTCCAACCGGCCGGGCGTTTTACAGACCGTTACTGAAGATGCAACCGGTCGCCGATATTGGCTACTCGATTCGCGTGTACAAGGTGGACAACCGATGGTGGTAAGACGACCGCGCGGTTTACTCGTCCTGCGGTTCCTGACCCGCAAACCCTTCGCTGCCTTCTTCGTTCATGCGCTTGAGCACTTCGGTCATGTCCTCGACGGTACTGAACACTTTGTTGGCGACGTAAATCGGGCTCTTTTGCAGGACAGCCAGGGCGATGCAATCACTGGGGCGGGCGTCGATCTCGAGGATTTTCTTGCCGAGTTCGTTTTCCGTATTCAGGATGAGCCGGGCGAAGTACGTGCTGTTCTTGAGGTCATTAATCACCACGCGGTCAACCCGCACACCCAGCCCGGTGAAAATGTGCCCGATCAGATCGTGGGTGAGCGGCCGTTCCTTCGGCGTGTTTCGGAGAAACATCGTGATGGCAGCGCCGACGCTGTGGTCAACGTAGATGACGAATGTTTTCTCCTCGTTTCCGACGAAAACAGCGCACCCATTTGTGGTGGGCAGGACGCCTTTGACTTGGACCTCTACGACATCGTTCTTCACAAGCAGACTACAATACCCCGTTTCCGGCCAAACGCAACCGCGTCCCGCCACTCAGAACAACAAAATACCCGCGGCCACCACCGTTGTGTACAGTCCTTGCGCATTGCCGACGGCCGTTTGCGTGCAGTTCATCGTGCGCACGATTTTCCCGCTGAGCTTGTAGACTTCCTCCTTCTCATCCCAACTCGCATTCTCA
>CAZAQZ010000416.1:0-3351 GCA_964487175.1 uncultured Verrucomicrobiota bacterium
CCGTGCCACCAAGCCATAAGAGGTTTTGAAATGTATTTTATCCACTATCAAGAGCGGATTCGAGGGAGGGGCGGCATTTTGGGGTAGGGCAGGAAAGAAAACGTCATGCGCGCGGCCATGTCGAGGGAGTTTTGGGGGCTGTAACGATCATAGGTCCGGCCGATGTGGGCGCCGCCGTCGGTGTGACCGACCCATTCGGCGATGACGCGGTAGTCGACACGGGCTTCGACGGCGCTCTTGATGAAGAAGTGGCGCATGCTTTGATGGGAGAGATGAGGGACCTTGGCGATCCGGCAGGCCTGGTTGAGGGCTTTCTTGCATTGTTTGGTGCGCAGGATGGGGTCTTCGGGTTGGACGCGCCCGCGTTGCCCGCGCAGGTTCAATAGAAAATGGCGGAGATTGGGAAACAGCGGGACGCAGCGGATGCGATTTTCACGGGTTCCCTGACAGCTTCCGGTGACGATGAACGTGTTGTCGTCGAAATCGACGTCGCCCCAGGTGAGAGCGATGGCTTCGTCATGGCGCAGGCCGCTGTAGGCCAGCAGTTCCACCATGTCGGCGGCGCGGTGATTGCCCATCGCATGCAGTGCAACGAGCACCGTGGTCAGCTGCTTGCCGGTCGGAATCACGGGCCTGGGTCTGACGGCCTTGGCGCTGCGGACGCGGCGGGCGGGATTGAGGGCCAGGTGGCCTTCGAGTTGGGCCACGTCCAGGATGTTCCTGAGAGCGTTCAATTCCTGGTTCAGGCGGCTGGGCATGATCTGCCCGGCCCGGTGGGCGAACCATTTCTCGCAGTCATGGAGGGTGATGGTGCCGACGGCCCTGGCTTCCAGGCCGGGCCAACTGCGTTGGAGCAGGCGGATGTTGGTCAGGGCGCTCCGCCGGGTGGCCGGTGCGACCTTGGCGCCCGCCAGCACGGTCTTGATGTACCGTTTCGCGATTTCCCCGAACGTGGCCGTCGATATGCTCATAGCATATGCAGTATGCATCCATTTCCGCATGAGGCAAGGAAATAGTGGCTGGTGGCGAGTGGTGAGTGGCGAGTTGCCTGGTGGTGAGTGAAAACCCGGTCTTGCGTCTTGTCCCCGCCTGGCTGAGCTTTGGAGCGTTAGCTTTCAAATATGGCTGCATGCCTGTAGAGTGTTACTATGTATGTTCCGCCCGCTTTCCGAATTGAGGACGCCAGCAAGCTCGCAGCGTTTATCCAGCGCCACAGCTTCGCGACGCTCATCACCCACGACGGCAACGCTCCATTTGCCAGCCATCTTCCGATACTTTTCCGTCCGAGTGTTGGAGGTCACGGTACACTCGTTTCCCACATGGCACGCGCCAACCCTCAATGGTCGCATTTCGCCTCCGGCAGCGAGGTTCTCGCCATCTTCCACGGGCCGCACAGTTACATTTCTCCGTCGTGGTACCACACTGAGGTTGCTGTCCCAACCTGGAACTATGCCACCGTCCACGCCTATGGTGTTCCGACGGTCTTCAGCGAGCACGAGCGCGTTGTCTCGCTCCTGCGCGAGACTGTATCGGCATACGAAGCGTCCTTCAAACAACCCTGGCCCGGAGACCTTCCGGGCGACTTCCGCGACAAGCTCATGCAGAACATCGTAGCCTTCGAGATTCCCATCACCCGCGTCGAAGGCAAGTTTAAGCTTGGCCAGAACCGACCAGCTGCTGATATCCAGGGTGTATTCGATGCGCTTTCCCGTTCTGACGACGCAGACAGTCGCGCCCTTGCTCGAATGATGCTCACCGAATGCGATGTCCATGAAAGTGCCTAACAAGATCGCTCCAGCGATCAAAGCAATGCCAACCGAGTGGACTCCGGCCGCTATTGGAGATCTCCAGAAGGAACCACCATGAAGACGATAGATTTCAAACTTCCCCATGGCGACCACAATGTTGGCCGTATTTACATTCCCGACACTCTCACGACCCCGGCAGGTGCCATCATCATTTGCCACGGCGGGCCGGGTGGTCAGCAATTCGATCCAAGCGAGGCTGATCGGTGGCTGCTCAATCCACCCTGGGTGATCGTTTCATTTGACAACTATGCGTGCGGACTGACTGGCGGGCATGACCCGGAGATGACATTTGATCGTTGGGGGAAGGACACAGCTGACGTTTACCGCTTTGTAACGACCTTACCCGAAGTCGATCCCTCCCGTGTTGGCCTGATCGGCATCAGTTCCGGATCAGAGGCCGCTCTCCGATGTGCGATTGACTACGCAACACCCGCCTTCGTCGTGTCGATTGCCACTTGTGCATCACCCAACTATGGAAACTGGCCTGCCCAGATACTCTGCCGCGATCTTGAGGCCCTGCAACGGGGCGAAACAAGAGATTGTTGCGGGCTGCAATTCAAACTGGGTTTCTTCCTCGACGCTGTGGGGCGGGCACCCATTTACAGTATACACAAGATAGAATGCCCCGTGTACTTTTTGCAGGGAGGCATTGATAATGCGAAGCGTCGAGGCGATGCGTGGATGGCCTATGAATACATGGCCAGGGCCAACCGGAAGTGCAAGCACAAGGAGATCCCGGGCGGCGATCACGGACTCGACAACGTGGTAGACGTCCGCCGGGAAGAAATCCAGAACTGGCTGTCCGAAATCGGAATCAAATGAAGGTCTCTCGAACCAGGCCTTTACCGACACGGCCCCGTTGAGTATCTTCCCGGGGAGAATTCGTTTCTACCGCGTGCGGCGGGTGCCGGAGAGACGGGTGGTTTTCGGAAAATCCCGAACTGCCTGCAGACATTGGGGTTGGTCAAACAGGCTGTTCCGTTCGTGGCGAAACAAGGGGAACTGAGGTCATCGAGGTAAAAAGGTGCTTGTAAACCGGAGGCAAACAACGCTTGCGGGGTGAAGGGCTCCGTGTCGGCCGTCCGACGAAAGCGACCGCCATGGTGTGGATGGCCGGCTGCTCGCTGCTATTCCTGGTCGTGTACTGCGGCAGCAACTGGCTGGCATCGCACCGCGCGCACGTCGGCACGGGATTTTACGATTGGGAAATGCGGATCCCGTTCGTGCCGGCCATGATTGTGCCGTATTGGTCGATGGACCTGTTCTTTCTTGGCTCCTTCTGGGTGTGCAGCGACCGGCGGGAACTCGAAGTCCACGGGCAACGGATCGTCTGTGCGCTTCTCGTGGCCGGTGTCTTCTTCGTGGCGATGCCGTTGCGGATCGGGTTTCCGCGTCCGCCGGTCGAGGGTCTGCTCGGCGTTCTGTTCAGACTGCAGCGCGCGGTTGACCAGCCGCACAACTTGTTTCCATCCCTGCACATCTCGCTCTGGTTGATCCTGAGCGCCGTGTACGTGCGGCACACGCGCGGGATGTTGCGGTGGGC
>CAZAQZ010000417.1:0-3334 GCA_964487175.1 uncultured Verrucomicrobiota bacterium
GATATTGCTCTAATCCCTGCCAATCAACTCGCCGACGTTGAACAACCAAACGGCAGCATCTACTCTAAGAATTTAATACGCGCAAGTATGCCAGCATTTAGAGCCGTTGAAGCAAGGGCGTATCAACACGCAGGTACAATTGACAAGGGCGAATATGTAATCGTCCTAGAGGACACCAAGTTGGGCATTCTGTCTTCTTTGACCAGCGATATTGAGATTCACGCTTATCTAGCCCAATGAAGGTGCGAACGCCGGGTGAGGTCACCCGGCCTACAGTACGACCGAGAACGAACGCCGACTCACAGTGTCGGCCTACAATTCGGACACGACGCGGAACCAAATTCATGTTGACAAGATAGGATGCAGTTTGCATACAATTGGCGCTGTATATGGATGCATTGTACATAGGATTGAGAGGCGATGGGGCCTTCCGCGTTGCAGCGCAAACGACTGCGCTGCGTCTCGTCCAACTCGGCTCGCCAAGGCTACTGCGGACAGGTCGGCGGGCTCGTCTGACTCGGCGGGTGACTGCCACAATCAAGGCTAATAAAGCCTAATAAAGGATAAAATGATTTCGCGGAGAAAAACAGTGACAGAATGGCGCACGGAAGAGGGCTCCTATGGGACTGCGGGCGGAATCCAGTTTTTGGGAACCTAGTGTAAGCTAATGTAACCTAATGTAAGTTAAAAAATTTTATTTAAGGCCGACGGAGGCTGCTGAAGCCTCAAAAACCGGTAAGAATTGCCCGGCACGTCAGCCTGCGTTCTTTGAAATTATGGCGGGCGGAGATTGGCCTGCCCACTGAGACGGAGTTTCGACGGTCATAGACCGCCGCTACAGGAACGACTAACCAACCGGAGCGGGTTCGGCGGTTCGGCTGAAGAATGTCTTCAGGAACTGGCCCGTATACGACGCGGCAATGGAGGCGATCTTTTCAGGGGGGCCTTCGGCGACGATGCGGCCACCGGCGTCGCCGCCTTCGGGGCCGAGATCGATCACCCAGTCGGCGCACTTGATGACGTCGAGGTTGTGTTCGATGACCAACACGGAGTTGCCGGCATCGCGGAGCTTGACCAGCACCTCGAGCAGCTTGGCGATGTCGGCGAAATGCAGGCCGCTGGTGGGTTCATCCAAGATGTAGAGCGTGCGGCCAGTGGCTTTCTTGGCGAGTTCGCCGGCGAGTTTCACGCGCTGGGCTTCACCGCCGCTGAGCGTCGTGGCCTGCTGGCCGAGCTTGAGATAACCGAGTCCCACATCCTGCAGCGTCTGCAAAATGTCGCGCAGCTTGGGCACGGCCCGGAAAAATTCCTCGGCTTCGTCGACGGTCATGTCGAGCACGTCGGCGATGTTGCGGCCTTTGTAGGTGATCTCCAGCGTCTCGCGGCTGTAACGACGTCCGCCGCATTGTTCGCAGGTGACGTAGACGTCGGGCAGGAAATGCATCTCGATCTTGATGATGCCATCGCCCTTGCACGTCTCGCACCGGCCGCCTTTGACGTTGAAACTGAACCGGCCCGGCCCGTACCCGCGGATGCGGGCGTTCGGCAACTGGGCAAACATCGTACGGATATGATTGAACGCGCCTGTATAGGTCGCGGGATTGGAACGCGGCGTGCGGCCAATCGGCGATTGATCGATGACGATCACCTTGTCGAGTTCCTCGATGCCGGTAATGCGGTCGTGCGCGCCCGGCCGGTCCTTGGCGCGATAGAATTTCCGGAACAGCGCCTTGCGGAGAATGTCGTCCACCAGCGTGCTCTTGCCCGAACCGCTGACGCCTGTGACGCAACTCAACAAACCGATCGGGATGCGAACGCTGATGTTCTTGAGATTGTTCTCGCGCGCGCCGTGAATGGTCACCCACCCTCGCGATGCCGAGCGACGCGTTTTGGGCACGGGAATCTGCACGTCGCCGCGGAGATATTTCCCGGTCAGCGATTTCGGCGTGTCGAGAATCGCCTGGAGCGGTCCTTCGGCAACGACATAACCGCCGTGGACGCCTGCGCCCGGACCGAGATCGACGATGTAATCGGCGGCCCGGATCGTGTCCTCATCATGTTCGACGACGAGGACGGTGTTGCCGAGGTCGCGCAAGCCTTTCAGCGTGCTGAGAAGACGCTGGTTGTCGCGTTGGTGCAGGCCGATGCTGGGTTCGTCGAGCACGTAGAGCACACCGACGAGGCCCGCGCCGATTTGCGTGGCCAGCCGGATGCGTTGGGCTTCGCCGCCGGAGAGCGTGTCGCTCTGGCGGTCGAGCGTGAGATAATTGAGGCCGACGTTTTTCAGGAACGTCAGGCGCGAGATGATCTCCTTGAGGATTTGCTCGGCGATATGCTGTTCGTGCTCGGTGAGTTGCAACGAGGTGAAGAACGAGGCGCCCTGGTCGATGCTCATGCGCGTGACATCGATGATGGATTTGTCGCCGATGGTGACCGCCGCGCTTTCGGGTCGCAACCGCGTGCCCTTGCAATCGGGGCACGGCATACTGATCATGTATTGCTGGAGGCGCGCCTTGGTGAATTCGCTGTCGGTTTCCGCGTAGAGGCGTTCGAGGTTCGGGATCACGCCTTCGAACACCTTGTTCATCTTGCGCCAGGCGCCCTTGCGCCAGTAGGTGAACTCGATCTCCTCCTCGGAACCGTAGATCAACGCCTTCTGCACGCGCTCGGGCAGTTTCTCGAACGGCAATTCGAGGTCGGCCTTGTAATGTTTCGCCAGACCGCGCAGCAGCATCTTGTAATAGATCAGCAATCGCCGTCCGCCCCGCCGCCAGGCAGCGATCGCGCCGTCGGCGATGGATTTCTTCTTGTCGGGCACGATGAGATCGGGATCGAGGAACAGTTTCGTGCCGAGGCCAAGACAGGTCTTGCACGCGCCGTAGGGCGAGTTGAACGAGAAGTGTTTCGGGGTGAATTCCCCGTAACTGATGCCGCAATGCGGACAGGCGTTCTGGCTGCTGAACAACCGCTCCTCCCATGGCGTCGTCACCGGCGTGGTGGCGGCTCGATAGAGAAGCATCAGCAACCCATTGCCCCATTTCAGGGATGTCTCAACCGAGTCCCCCAATCGGCCGCGTCCCTTGGCCGTGGTGGTGATGCGGTCGACGACCAGCTCAATGTCGTGATTGCGTTTCTTGTCGAGCTTGGCGGGTTCGCTCACGTCCACGATTTTGCCGTCAACGCGAGCGCGGACGAATCCCTCGCTGCGGATGCGCGCAAAGATGTCGCGGAATTCGCCTTTGCGTCCGCGCACCAGTGGCGCCAGCAACATCAGTTGCGTCCCCTCCCCCAGCGCGATGATTTGGTCGACGATCTGGCTGGTGGTTTGCGTGGT
>CAZAQZ010000418.1:0-3333 GCA_964487175.1 uncultured Verrucomicrobiota bacterium
GAACGAGAGTCGCACTGCGGTGCAGCAAATGAACACGGGCGATCAAAACATTAGCGGCAACGGGCAGTTGACCAACATCGAGCGCCACAAGGTGCTGGTGGAATGGAACGACACCAAGGTCGATTACCCGAAGGATGTGTGCCTGCACCAGTTGTTCGAGGCGCAAGTGCAGAAGACGCCCGAGGCGGTGGCGTTGGTGTTTGAAGGCCAGCAGTTGACCTATCGCGAACTGGACGAACGGGCCAACCAGTTGGCGCATTATCTTCGGTCGCTCGGCGTAAAGAATGAAACATTCGTCGGCATTTGCATGGAGCGCTCCATCGAAATGGTGGTGGGCATCTATGGTGCGATGAAAGCCGGCGGCGTATATGTTCCCATCGACCCCACGTATCCACAGGACCGGCTGGCGTTCATGTTGGAAGACGCCAACACACCCGTGCTGCTCACGCAGGAGCGACTGCTCGCAAAACTGCCCACACACCAGGCGCGCGCGGTGTGTCTCGACACCGATTGGCCGATCATCAGCGGGGAACGATCCGATTCCCCCAAGGTCAAGCTCACGTCCGATAATCTTGCGTACATGATTTACACGTCCGGATCGACCGGCAGACCGAAGGGCGCGATGAACACACATCGCGGCATTTGTAATCGCCTGCTTTGGATGCAGGACGAATACCAATTGGATGCCAGCGACCACGTCATGCAGAAGACGCCGTTCAGCTTCGATGTGTCGGTGTGGGAGTTCTTTTGGCCGCTGCTGGCGGGCGCACGGCTGGTGGTCGCGCGGCCCGAAGGCCATCGCGACGCCGCGTATCTGGTTGAATTGATCAACTCCCAGCAAATCACCACGTTGCATTTCGTGCCGTCGATGTTGCAGGTGTTTCTGCGCGAGAAGAACATGCAAGCCTGCCATTCCCTACGCCGTGTGATTTGCAGCGGTGAAGCGCTGCCCTACGAATTGCAGGAATCCTTCTTCAAGCTGCTCCCCGATGTGGAACTGCACAATCTCTACGGTCCCACCGAAGCGGCGGTGGACGTGACCTATTGGGCCTGCCAAAAGAACAGCGACCTCAAGATTGTGCCAATTGGCCGTCCCATAGCCAATATCCAGATGTACATTCTCGACCCGAATTTGCAGCCCGTGCCGATTGGTGAACCGGGCGAGTTGCACATCGGCGGCGTGGGCTTGGCTCGCGGGTATCACAATCGCGCCGAGTTGACGGCAGAAAAACTCATCAAGGACCCGTTCAGCAGGGAACCGGGAGCGCGCTTGTACAAAACGGGCGACCTCGCCCGCCACTTGCCCGATGGCAATATCGAATATCTTGGGCGCCTGGATCATCAGGTCAAAATTCGCGGTTTCCGCATCGAACTGGGCGAGATCGAATCAGTCCTGGCCCAACATCCCGCCGTGGGCGAAACGGTGGTCGTCGCTCGTGGTGATGTGCCGGGAGAAAAACGCATCGTGGCGTACATCGTGCCCAAGGGGCAGGCGATTCCGACGGTCAGCGAGTTGCACGCGCACCTGAAGCAGAAGCTTCCCGACTACATGGTGCCGTCGGCGTTTGTGTCGTTGAAAGAGATGCCGCTGTCGCCAAACGGAAAAGTGGATCGCAAGGCGCTGCCGGCGCCCGATCAGAGCCGGCCCGTACTCGGCGAGGCTTTTGTCGCGCCGCAATCCGACGAGGAGAAAACGCTCACACAGATTTGGTCGGAGGTGCTCGAGGTCAGCCCCATCGGCATTCACGACAACTTTTTCGAGCTGGGCGGTGATTCAATCCGCGCCATTCAGCTACTGGCCCGCGCCCAGAAGAGCGGCCTGAATATTTCATTGGAGCAACTTTTTGAACAGCAGACGATCCACAAAGTCCTCGAGCAGCTGAAGCAGAACAAGGGAACGGTCAGTTCCGCGAAACAGACCGCACCGTTTGCGTTGGTCTCAGAGCACGATCGTCACCGGTTGCCGACGGACCTCGAAGACGCGTATCCGATGACCAAACTGCAGATGGGGATGTTCTACCACAACGAATTGCGGCCCGAGTCGGCTGTGTTCCATGATGTGTTCAGTTTCCGCATTCAGTTCCCGTTCGAGCGCGAGAAGATGGCGAAGGCGCTGGCGCAATTCGTCTCCCGTCATCAGAGCGCGCGCACGTCGTTTGACATGGCGGGCTACAGCGAACCGCTGCAATTGGTGCACAAGACTGCGCAGATGCCGTTCAGTGTTGAGGATTTGCAGGCGTTGACGCCCGACGAGCAGACGCAAAAAATCGTCGGTTGGATCGGCGCGGAGAAATATCGCGCATTCGATCGCATGAAAGCGCCGCTGACGCGCATTCACGTGCAACGACTAAGCCCCGACCACTTCCAATTGATCGTCAGCTTTCATCACGCCGTGCTGGACGGCTGGAGCCTCGCGGCGATGCTCACGGAGTTCCTGCAGGATTATTCCGCGTTGATCAAGGGCACCAACGAAGTCTGCCAGAAACCGAGTGTGTCCTATCGCGATTACGTCGTCCTCGAACGTCAGGCAATGACGTCGGAGCGGGTTCGCAATTTTTGGTCAAAGAAGCTCGAGGAGCCCAATATCCAGATGCTGCCACGCTGGCCGAAGAGCTATTGCTCGGGCGGCACAGAACAGAATCGCGGCCCCGAAATCCTGTTTCCTGATGAAGTGTTCGAAGGCCTGAAACGACTGGCGCAGACGGCTGGTGTCCCGTTGAAGTCCGTCCTCCAGGCGGCACACTATCGCGTGCTCAGCTTGATGCATGGAAGCAATGACGTCATCAGCGGCATTGTCACCAATGGCCGGCCCGAGCAGATCGATGGTGAAAAATTGATGGGATTGTTCCTCAACACGATCCCGATGCGCATGAAGATGACTGGCGGCACGTGGATTGATCTTTCGCGTCAGGTATTCGCGGCGGAGCGCGAACTGATTCCGTATCGTCGCATGCCGTTATCGGAAATCCAGCAGATTGCGGGCAACCAGACGGTGTTTGAGACGGTGTTCGATTTCGTGCATTTCCATGTCTATCGCAACCTGCAGGGATATGAGGACATGGGCTTCATGGAGGCCCATTACTTCGAGGCGAACAATTTCACGCTCTACAACACGTTCATGCTCGACGTGACGATGACGCAGCTGCAGATGCATTTCGATTACAACCCGGAGGAGCTGGCAACCGAGCAAGTCCGGCAAATGTGCGAGTATTACTCCAACACGCTGGCCGCGATGGCCGCGAACCCGAGCGCGCGCTACGAGACATTCTCGCCGATGTCCCCGGCCGAGTGCAGGAAACTGGTTGACGACTGGAACAACACGCAGGCGGAATT
>CAZAQZ010000419.1:0-3327 GCA_964487175.1 uncultured Verrucomicrobiota bacterium
CGTGGGATTCAACAGTCCGTTGACCTCGAGCGCCGGGCGCCTGTTTGACGCTGTCGCGTCGATGCTAGGTTTGTGTGACATTGCAACCTACGAGGCACAGGCGGCCATCCGCTTGGAAGCCGTCGCGGACATCCGCATTCGCGAAGCGTATCCATTCGACATTCTGACTCGCGAGCGACCGTGGATGATCAGCTTCGCACCAGCGTTGCGCGCGATCCGCGAAGAACGCAGGCGTGGCGTCTCCGTAAGCGAGATGTCCGGGAAATTTCATAACACTGTTGCTGCCGCCGTCGTCCAGACATGCAGATTCATCCGCGGACAGCGCACCATCAACCGCGTCGCTCTTTCTGGTGGCGTGTTCCAAAACGAACTGTTGTTGCGGCGCACGGTTGAAACGCTCCAAGCCCAGCGGTTCGAGGTGTTCACAAATGTAACGGTGCCGCCCAACGACGGCGGTTTGTCGCTGGGCCAGGCGGCGGTGGCCGCCGCGCGGCTTGCGGAGGAAACCGTCGGTCGGACGACCAGAGGAATGGAAGCATGTGTTTAGCTGTGCCAGCCCGAATCGTGGAATTGAATGGAACGAGAGCAACGATTTCCGTCGAAGGCGCGTTGCGTGAAGTGGACGTGTCGCTGGTTGAAGAACCGCGGTTGGGCGATTACGTGCTCGTGCACGCCGGGTTCGCCATTCACAAGTGGGATCAGAGCGAGGTTGAGGAACTTGAAGCGATCCGGGCGGCGGGGGACTTGCGGCAGGCACTGGCATGAAGACCCTCCTGCACACCATTAAAGATTTGGCCGGCCGCCTGAAGCGCGATGTGCGGTTCATGGAAGTCTGCGGCACACACACAATGGTCGCGTTTCGCACCGGGCTGGTCCAATTGTTGCCGCCCAACGTGAAACTCATTTCCGGGCCGGGGTGTCCTGTCTGCGTGACCGACACAAGCTACATTGACGCGGCGATCAACCTCTGCCGCCGTCCTAATGTGATCATCGCCACATTTGGCGATCTGTTGCGGGTGCCCGGCAGCGAGTCCTCCCTGGAACGCGAACGGGCTTCGGGTGCCCAGGTGCGCATTGTGTACTCCCCCATGGACGCGGTGAACTTCGCGCAGGAGGCCCCTGGCAAACATGTTGTATTTCTTGGGGTCGGTTTCGAAACCACCGCCCCCACTGTGGCCTGGAGCATTCGGAAGGCAGACCGCGAGGGGACCAAGAATTTCTCTGTGCTTTGCGCACACAAAACGATGCCGCACGCGATGGCGGCGCTGCTCAAAGACAAACAGGTCGGCATCGACGGGTTTATTTGCCCTGGCCATGTAAGCGTGATCACGGGCGCGGCGATGTACCGGTTCCTCTGCGCGCAGTACGACATCCCGTGCGTTGTCACCGGCTTTGAAGCCTGGGATATGTTGAAGGCGGTGGCGATGTTGCTGCAGCAACGGATCGATGGGCGCGCCACGGTGGAAGTGGAATACAGCCGGTCCGTCACCGAGCGCGGCAACACCGCGGCGCAGGAATTAATTCATGAAGTGTTCGAGCCGTGCGACGTAAACTGGCGCGGGCTTGGCACCATTCCGCAAAGCGGGCTGGCGATCCGCGCCAAGTACGGACGCTTTGACGCTGCGCGCGTGTTGAACGTGCAGTTTGGTGAAGCGCAGGTTCCTGCCGGGTGCCACTGCGGCGACGTGTTGCGCGGCGTGCTGACACCGTTGGAATGCCGCCTGTTTGGCCGGGTCTGCTCGCCGATGAATCCGATCGGGCCCTGCATGGTGTCGAGCGAAGGCGTTTGTGCGGCCTACTATAAATATGAGAAGAGGGCGGCATGAAACGAGACCGCATTCTGCTGGCCCACGGCGGCGGTGGCTCGCTCACACGCGAACTGATCACGAAGGTTTTTGTACCCAGGTTTGATAATCCGGTGCTGAAGCCATTGGAGGACAGCGCGGTCTTGGTGATGAGCGGTAAAGGCTACGCGTTCACCACCGACAGCTACGTGGTCAAACCCTGCTTTTTCCCCGGCGGAGACATCGGCAAGCTCGCCGTCTGCGGCACGGTCAACGATCTGGCCATGCAAGGCGCGCAACCCTATTGGCTCAGCCTCAGTTTCATTCTCGAAGAAGGCCTGCTGCTGGCCGACTTGCAAAAGATCGTCGATTCCATCGCTGAAACCGCCCGCGCAATTGGCGTCGAAATCGTGACCGGCGACACCAAAGTCGTCGAGCGTGGCAAGTGCGAGGGCCTGTACATCAACACGTCGGGCATTGGCCGCATTTGCACCCCGAATTGGTGGGGAGCCAGCGCCGTCAGAGCAGGCGATTTCGTGTTGGTCAATGGTCCGCTGGGCGAACACGGCGTCGCGGTGATGAGTCAGCGTGAGGGGATTGCCTTTTCGTCCAGTGTGGTCAGCGACTGTGCGCCGCTCTGGCCCCTGGTAAAGACCATTTTGGACGTCGGCCTTGAAATTCACGCGATGCGCGATTTGACCCGCGGCGGCCTGTCGGCGGCGGTTTGTGATATCGCCGAGGCCGCCAAACTCGGGATTTGTCTGGATGAATCGTCGCTGCCTATCGGCCGCGAAGTGCGGGGCGCGTGCGATTTGCTTGGGCTGGATCCATTAACGATTGCCAACGAGGGCAAGTGCATCGTGTTTTGCCCCCAGGAAAACTCCGAAACCATTTTGAGCGCGATGAAACAGCATCCGCTCGGGAAAGAAGCCCGCATCATCGGCCGCGTATTGCCAGACCCAAAGGGAATGGCGCTATTGCGTACCACGATTGGCAGCGAGCGAATCATTGACATGCCGACCGGGGAGGATTTGCCCCGGATTTGTTAGGAGAAAATAAAAACATGACGAAGCGAGAATTCATTACGATGGACGGCAACGAGGCAGTGGCGCACGTCGCCTACCGCCTGAACGAAGTGGCCGCCATTTACCCGATTACCCCGTCCTCGCCCATGGGTGAATGGGCGGACCAATGGAACTCTGAATCCACCCCGAACATTTGGGGCACGATCCCCGCCGTGATGGAAATGCAGAGTGAAGGCGGCGCCGCGGGCGCCATCCACGGCGCGCTGCAAACAGGGTCATTGGCCACGACGTTCACCGCGTCGCAAGGCCTGCTATTGATGATCCCCAATATGTACAAAATCGCGGGCGAATTGACGCCCACCGTATTCCACATCGCGGCACGTTCGCTGGCCGCGCAGGGATTGTCGATCTTTGGCGACCACAGCGATGTAATGGCAGCGCGCGCCACCGGGTTTGCGATGCTGGCATCGGCATCGGTGCAGGAGGCGATGGATTTTGCCCTGATCGCTCAGGCTGCA
>CAZAQZ010000420.1:0-3325 GCA_964487175.1 uncultured Verrucomicrobiota bacterium
ACGAATTCGTTTGCTGGGTCCAACTCTGGATTTCCCCCTCCGCATCATACGCGTATTTAGTTCGACGCCCTACGCCCTGGGAGTTCGCTTCGTTCGTCACCGGATGAAAAGCTGGATGGCACTTGTGAGATTCTTTTGGCCTCTTGCTCATCTCCAGCTCAGTTGGCTTTCGAAATCAGTCTCTTCCTCCACCCCTCCAAGCCCCCATGGGGGCTTCGCGCGCACACCTTCTCCCTTCTACGCTTTGGCGTAGCTCTCGGCAAGCGCGAAACACTGCGCCCAGCGAACGCTGCTAACCAAACCGTCGCAGCGTCCCCGACTGGAACGGCAGTTTGACGTTCGGCAGCAGGTCTTCCATGCGCTTCACCAGGTCCGCGATCGGATGTTTGTCGGCGGCCTTGCGCAGGTCGTGCGCGGTGAGATGTATATATATCTGGGTGCTGGTGATCAGCCGATGGCCCAGTAAATCGCGCACGGTCACCAAGCCCACACCGGCCTGGATCAGATGCGTAGCAAAGGTGTGTCGCAGCCGATGCGGCGAAACACGTTTCTCAATCCGGGCGCGCCGGGCGTTGGTGCGTACGCGTTCGTAGATAGCGTTGCGCGACATCTCCCCACCTTCGCGACTGCGAAAGAACGCGTCCTCGCCGGGGAAAACACCGCGCGCCAGCCGGTATTGTTGAAGGATGTGCACCACCTCGGCGTTCAGAGGAATCGTGCGCTCGTGGCCGCCCTTGCCAGTGACGTGGATCGTGCGGTCCTGCCAGTCGATGTCCTTGTCGCGCAGTCCGGCGCATTCACTGGCGCGGATGCCGGTGCCGTAGAGCAACGTGAGCAACGCCCGGTCGCGCAGACCCAGAACAGTGTCGGTCTTGGGCAACTCGATCAAGCGACGCACTTCTTCTTCGTTGAGTGTCACCGGCAGTTTGCGCGGAGCCGCCTTGATCTTCGGGAAGTAGGCCAATGGGTTATTGCGTGGCTCCAAGTGTCCCAGCGCCACCATCGCCCGGTAGAAATTGCGCAGCACGGTGACTTGCCGGTTGATGGCGGCGGGGCCGTTGTGGCGCTGGCGCCGCAGGTAGTCGAAAAACTCCAGCACCTCGCACGCGCTGATCTGGTCGGGGCTGCGCTCAGCCCACTGCGTGCGGGCGTACTCGCGGAACCGCAACAGCGTGTCCCGGTAGGACTCGATGCTGGAGTTACGCAGCCCACGGGCGGTGCAATGGGTTTGCAGATACAACGCGATCCAGTAATCCCATTTCATAATGGCTTCTCAGCCTCCTTGCTCAAAAGCGCGACAGCCTGTTCGCGACGACCAGGCAGGCCGTGCAGATACACCCCGGTCTCTTGTGGTGAGCGATGCCCCATCAGCGATGCGATCACCGCCAGATCCACGCCGCGATCCATCAGGTGCGTGGCAAAGCTGTGACGCAACGTCTTGGGCGTGACTAACTGCTCCAAGCCGGCCGCCTGTGCGGCAGTGCGGACGATCTCGCAAACATCAATCGCGCGCAGTCGCCGCTTCTTCTGCGCAGTCCGAAACAACGCTCCACGCTGGCTGCGCTGGTCGGCCAGGAACGCCAGCAACGTTATCCACACGCCGGTGGGCACTGGCACGCGTCGGCTGCGGTCGCCTTTGCCGTGGTGCACCACGATCTCCTGCCGCTCTCGGTCGACGTCGGACACATCCAATTGGCACAACTCCATCGTGCGCAAGCCGCAGCCGTAGAGCAGTAGAATCACCAAGCGATCCCGGCGCTGCAGACTGGTGCGGGTCGCGCAGGCTTCCACCAACTGCCGCGCCTGCTCGAAGTTCAGCGACTTCGGCACCTCCCGGCTCAACGAATCTTGGAGACTGAAACCGTCTAGCACATTGCGTTGGGCGTGCCCGCTGCGCCACGCGTACTCCAGTAGACCTCGCACGTGCGACAGGTCTTTGTTGATCGAATGCACCGAGTAGTCCTGTTCGCGCTGGCGATTGATCCACTCCATGTAATCGTTCAGCGATAACTTCCACAGCGGCACATTTGGGTGGCTCGTCGCCATGTCGCGCACCACGCGCTTGAGCGTGCAACGCATGTCCACCACACTACGGGCGGCCAGGCGCCGCACGGTCAGTTGATAATCCAGATACCCCTCGATCCACGGGTCCAAGGCAACCACATTCATGCGGCCCTCCCTACGCTGGGTGTTTCTACCGGCAGGTAATCGTTCAGCGGATGCTTGCCGATCGCGCGCACCCGCTCCGGATCGGCAACCTGTAAATACCGGGTCGTGCTGGTCACGGACGCGTGCCCAAGCATCTGTTGCACTTCCGGCAAACTCACTCCCTGCTCCAGCAAGTCCGAAGCACAGCTGTGGCGAAACTGATGGAGCGTTACCAGCGGCACCTTCGCACTGTCGGCCAGCCGATGCACCAGCGCCCCCAATTGCTCCGCGCGCAGACGTTCTCCTCGCCGATTCAGAAACAACGCCGTCTGCCCACCCACGCCATGCTTCTCCAGCAGATTCTGCCGCGCCGGCAGATACGCTTCCACGCAACGCCACATCCCCTCGGAGACCGGCACCGTCCGCTCGCGACCGGTCTTGCGCCCATCAATCTTCAGCAGCCCTTCTTCACGCCGCCAATCCGCCACATTCAACCGCTCCAATTCGCCCCGCCGCAACCCGGTGCCATACAGCAACGCCAACACTGCCGTCGCCAACTGCTGCTGGTACCCACTGCGTTGTACCCGCGCCGCGTCCCACAAGCGCGTCAGGTGATCACGACCGATTCGGCGCGGCAACTTACCTCGCGGGTCCAGTCGAGGCCCCCGCACCCAACGCATGGGATTCTGCGTCCACACTCCTTGCTGCAGCAGATACTCGCCGAACCCACGCAGCGTGCTGACCACCCCGGCCACCGAAGACTTCGCGTGAAAAGGACTGCGAGTCCGGATGTATTTGATCAAGAGCTGGCCATCGACCTGTTCCAAGTTCGGCCGCGGCCGACGCCGCTTCAACCAGCATCCGCAACGGTCCAATTCCCCGCGCAGCTTCTCCATGGTCCCTTCACTCAATCCCCGCGACTCTCCCAGCCGTAGGTACCCATCTAACAATCCATCCCAACGCTTCATGCACTTGTTCCTTTCGTTTGGTCCATGCTTCGGGATGAACCTCTCCGCTCACAAGTGCATTCTACCAACCGATATGACTCCCGATTTGACTCCCTGCAAACGGCGAGAACGCCCTGAGTTGAACTAAAGCAATGTTTTGTTGCAATGACGCGGTTGAATTTGAGTGGTTTCAGGCAAACGCCAGCAAACGTCCAACTTGCAGAAAACCC
>CAZAQZ010000421.1:0-3310 GCA_964487175.1 uncultured Verrucomicrobiota bacterium
TCCAAGACGGTGAACATGCCGCAGGAGTCCACCGTCGAGGACATCATGCAGAGCTACATCGAAGGCTGGAAACTCGGCCTCAAGGCGGTCGCGATCTATCGGGACGGTTCGAAGCGGTCGCAACCGCTGACCACGGCAAAAGCGAACGGACTGACCGCGCAGATCGAGACCGCCACCAAGGAAATTGACGCGCTAAACTTGCGCATTCTCGAACTCGAAGCGGAGATCCAGGAGATGCGCAAACGCTCCGAGACGCCGGCGCGGCATCGGTTGCCCGACACGCGCCGCGCGATCACCCACAAGTTCGACATCGCCGGGCACGAAGGCTACATCACCGTTGGTTTGTACGAAGACGGCGCGCCGGGCGAATTGTTCATCACGATGGCCAAGGAAGGCTCGACGATCGGCGGGTTGATGGACACGATCGGCACGCTGGTCAGCCTTGCGTTCCAATACGGGGTGCCCCTGGAGACGCTGGTGAAGAAATTCGCGCATCAGCGATTTGAGCCCAGCGGGTTCACGAAGAACCCGGATATTCCGATCGCGAAATCGATTGCCGATTATTTGTTCCGCTGGCTTGGCTGCCAGTTTATTCCCGGTTACCGGGAAGCGAATACGCCGCACACGGCGCAGACTGAACTGCCACTCAAGGAGGTGGCAGAACAGGAAAAGCAGGCGGTCAATCGCCCCGTGCAGGAATTGGCCCAGACTGGTGACATTCCTGAACGGCCAATGGCCAGGCAGGGCGGCGGCATGACGGCCGTCCAGCAGCTGAGCAAGACCGTTGAACACTTCATGCAAGACGCGCCAGCGTGCGACACGTGCGGCGCAATCACGGTGCGCAACGGTGCATGTTATAAGTGCCTGAATTGCGGCAATTCCATGGGATGCTCCTGAAACTGAGGAGCGCCTCATCAGACGGAAAGCCCCGGGTCAACCCGGGGCTTTTTGTTTGGCTGCGCAGGCTTGACGGCGGGCCGATTCTGCAGTTAAACTGCCGCCCCTTAACGAGCAATTTAGGAGAACAGTTTTATGGCAACAGCAGCACCCAAAGCAGGCGTGACGCACGCGCGTCCGAAGGCAAAAGACGACAAGAAAGACAGCAAGGAAAAGGCGATCGTTTACCCGAGCGATTTTGGTTCCCATACCAGCATGGCCAACGCGGAACTGGCCGACAAGGTTGGCGCCGCCAAGCAGGACGCTGCCGATCCATGGGTGATCCTGACCGACGAGCGCGGCAATTACGCCACGCGCAAGTCGCGCGTCGATTCCGGCCTGGCCGACCCCCACCGGTTCGCTGACCAGCCGATCCGCGAGAAGCAGGTCAAGGAATTGACTGCGGCCTAAGCGGGCGACCAGACGATTGCAGGAGCGCCAGGGCCGACGGACCCTGGCGCTCTTTTCTTTTGCAGTGTGGACAAATCACCGAAAGTTGTTATTCGTAAGGAAGCCATGTCGAACCAAAACGCGAGCGAGAATCAAAAACCAGCCCCACCGGAGCAACTGGATTTCATCCGCGAGATCGTCCAGCAGGATCTGGCGTCAGGTAAATATAAGGCGCCCGTTACGCGGTTCCCACCGGAGCCGAACGGGTATCTCCATATTGGGCATGCGAAATCGATCTGCCTGAATTTCGGCATCGCACGCGACTTTGGCGGTCAATGCAATCTCCGCATGGACGACACCAACCCGGCCAAGGAGGAGGTCGAGTACGTTGATTCGATCACGGCCGATGTGAAATGGCTCATCGAAGGCTGGGCGGATCATTGTCTCGGACTCAAGCCGGTTGGCAAAACGCCCGAGACGCGCGACGTCGGTGGCAAACGGGATTTCTTCCTGCCCGCGGCGGGGGAATGCAAAACTCCTCTCGAGCCCTTTTACGCCTCGGATTATTTCGACCAGATTTACGAGTGGGCCGTCGAGTTGATCAAGAAGGGCAAAGCGTACGTGTGCGATCTGTCGCCCGAGGACACCGACGCGTACCGTGGCTCGCCCGACAAACCCGGCAAGGACAGCCCATTTCGCAATCGTTCCGTCGAGGAGAGCCTGGATTTGTTCACTCGCATGAAGAACGGCGAGTTCCCCGACGGCGCCCGCACGCTCAAAGCAAAAATAGACATGGCCTCGCCGAACATCTGGCTGCGCGACCCTGTGCTCTACCGCATTCGTCATACTTCGCACCATCACACGGGCGACAAGTGGTGCATCTATGCGATGTACGACTTTGCGCATTGCCTGAGCGATTACATCGAAGGCATTACCCACAGCATCTGCACGCTCGAGTTCGAGGTGCACCGCCCGCTCTATGATTGGATTCTCGAGAATCTTGACCTCCCGCGTCCGCTCCCGCACCAATACGAATTCGCGAAACTGATCCCCAGCCACACGATCGTCTCCAAGCGCAAGCTCATCCAGCTTGTGAACGAAAACATCGTTTCAGGTTGGGACGACCCGCGCATGCCGACCATCAGCGGCATCCGCCGTCGGGGTGTGCCGGCGGCAACGGTGCGCCGATTCGCTATTGGGGTTGGTGTGACGAAATTCATCAGCCTCACGGACATGGCCGTGTTTGAGCACGCCATTCGCGACGACCTCAACAAAGTGGCATTGCGCCGCCTCGCCGTGTTGCGCCCGCTCAAGGTGGTCATTACAAACGTTCCCGAAGGCCACGTGGAAGAACTCGACGCCGTGAATAATCCCGAGGACCCCTGTGGTGGCATGCGCAAAGTGCCGTTTGGGCGGACGTTGTACATCGAGCAGGAGGATTTCATGGAGAACCCGCCGCCGAAGTATTTCCGGCTGCGACCTGGCGGTGAAGTCCGGTTGAAATATGCGTACATCATCAAATGCGACGAGGTGGTGAAGGATTCCACGGGCAAGATCGTTGAGTTGCGCTGCACGGCCGACCTTGGCAGCAAGTCCGGTGGCCCAACCTCTGCGCGGAAGGTGAAGGGCACAATCCACTGGGTCAGTGCCCCGCACGCCATCGACGCTGAAGTCCGTCTTTACGACCGCCTCTTCACCGTTCCGGAGCCGGATTCTGAAGGCGATTTTAAAGCCAATATTAACCCACACAGTTTGGAAATCATCACCGCCAAATGCGAACCTTCCCTCAAGCACGCGAACGCGGATACGCGCTATCAATTCGAACGCCTCGCCTACTTCACGCTCGACCCCGACTCCGAGCCCGGCGCGCCGATCTTCAACCGCACCGTCACATTGAAGGACACGTGGGCGAAGGAAGCCAAGAAGTCACAATAGATTCAATCTGAGATAAGGGCGCGCCAAGTATCTGCATCTGCGGTGCGTA
>CAZAQZ010000422.1:0-745 GCA_964487175.1 uncultured Verrucomicrobiota bacterium
ATGCCGTGTGCATACTTTATATGACATAGATGGATGTATTGTGCATACGATTGCGAGCTGATGGCCCCGGAAACGACGGCGCGCGGGCCGTGCGCCCTTCCGCCTTCGCCAAGGCTTCGGCGGACAAGACGCCCTCTGGGGGAAGGATGGGTGGAAAATATTGCCGGGCTGCGCCCGCCACGGAAGGCTAGTGTAACCTAATGTAACCTAATGTAAGCTAATGTAAGTTAAAAATTTATTTTACGCGGGCTTCAGAGACTGACAGGCCCGCGATAATTGCCGGGAAGAGTAGCAATCGTTCTTTGAAAATGACCGGGAGCGCGAGTGGGTATGGTGAACAACCCGCCCTCGCTGAGGCATCGGAGGACAGGCCGGCGGAATCGGCCGATTCAGCCTAATAAAGGCCAGTTAAGCCTAGTTAAGGCTAGTTAAGGTTTAAATTGTTTTATGGGACCTGAATCAGCGCCAATCCGGGCGTTGGGCCGGCTAGTTGGACGACGACGGGGGCAGGACTTTGTGGATGGCTTCGAGGGCTTCGTGGATGCGGAGAGGTTTGTGGATGTAACCATCGATGCGGTTGGACTGGACGATTTGGCGGAGCCGCATTTCCTCCGCGCCGGAAAACAGCAGGACTTTGATGTTCGGGTTGAGCGTGCGCAGGTGCTGGACGGTTTCGCCGCCGTTGAGCGACGGCATGAAGTAATCCACAATGATCAGGTCGATGGAATCCTTCTTGCGCGCGTAG
>CAZAQZ010000422.1:755-3278 GCA_964487175.1 uncultured Verrucomicrobiota bacterium
CAAGCGGCTTTTCATCCCGCCGTTGCCACAAAAGAGCTGGACGGCGCAGCCGTTGCGTTCCAACAGGCTCTTGGCCATCGTGGCGTTGATGGGGTCGTCGTCGATGAGCAGGACGCGGATGGGCTGGGCTGGCACGCCATTCGGTGGTGGATCGGTGGTTGGTATCACAAGGTCCTCATTTTGTCGCGGGTGCTCAATCGAGCACGGCATATGCCAGACGGGGGTCGGTTATCACTTCTGCGCAATCGAATGGCTGCGCGGTTTCACGCAATTGTCACCATCGCGCCGTTGACGTTTCGCAATGGGATGCGAGCATCCTCAGCAAAACCCCCCGCCTTGCTCTCGAAGGGGATGCTAAAGGGTTGCTTGAATGGGTCAGGGTCGGGCATTGAGGGCAAGGCGGGGGCTGTCAATTTTGCGCCGGCGCCGTCAACGACGGCTGGAAGACAAGTTGGGTCGGACAAGGCTGGCCAGGGAGTGGATGATCATGAGCAGGGCGATGCCGCAGGCCACCAGGCCGAGGCTGCTGGATTCGGGGATGATGATCGGCCCAACCGGTTGCACGCCTGTCAGCCGCGGATTGCCAAACGACGCGCCGTATTGGAACGTGACACTGGTGACATTCGTGAGGAGGTAGTCTGTCGGCAAGTCGAAGGTGAACACCACGGAATCCTGAATGAGCGGATACTTGCCTTTGACGAAGATGTTGCCGGTGTTGGTATTGTCACCTTCCGACGTAAGACCGTAGTCGATGCCGCCGACCGGAACAGACAATTGGAGGTCGGGGCCGTTGAAATTCGGGAGATTGAACACACCCAGCGAGGCCGCGGAAATGCCGCTTCGTCCGCCGCCGGGGATATCGGTCAGGTTGCCGCGATACTCCCATTCACCGCCCACGTTTGGTCCGGAACCGCCCGGATGGGCGAACCGCACGGCGGAATTCGTTTCGAGGGTCGCGGAGAACGGCGTCAGCGTGGGATTGCCGGGCAGGGTGAAAAAGACGCTTGTGAGCACGGCATCGGGAGCGAGCACATCGGCGTGGGAGATATTGGATAGAGTGACAACAAGATTCGTCCCCAACTGCACGAATGAGACCTCTGCGGTGAGCGAACCCTTGGCTCCGACGAAATCGATCGCCCGTGCAGGCTGGCCTGCGAACAACATTATCAGAACAGCGAAACCTCCACTGCAGGCACGCAAACTCTGATCCCTGAGAACCCTCTTGTTACGCATAATTACGCCTCACTCGCAAACTCGCAAGCCTTATTCAATAAGGGCTGCAAGGTATGGCATGTTTTATGGTCTAAAGCATCAGCCGCGCCAAACAACCGGCCGGCTTGAAGCGGCCCCGGATCGGTGATACAAGCGCCGGCAGAATGCAACCCGCACGAGAGGCGTCAATCAAGTGGGTGGGATTGTTGCTCGCAACGTTCTTCGTCACCGCCGTGCTTTCCCTCCTCGGCGGCTGCAGCAAGTCGAATGAATCGAAGGGGATCACCATGCCCGATGGCGCAACGTACGAGGGCGATTTCAAGGACGGCAAGGCCAGCGGTCACGGGACGGAGACATGGCCCGACGGGCAAACCTATGTGGGGGAGTTTCAGGACAGTTTGCCGAAGGGCAAGGGGACGTACACGTGGCCGACGGGACGCAAATACACGGGCGAGTTTCATGACGGATTGCCCAACGGCCAGGGCACCGAAACGTTTCCCGATGGAACGATCTATGTGGGCGAATTCAAGAAGGACAAGTTCTATGGCCGGGGGACGAAGACCTGGCCCGATGGCCGCAAGCTCGTTGGCGAATTTCGGGAAAGCGCGGCGAATGGGCAGGGGACGGAAACATTTCCAGATGGACGGCAACGCGTCGGCCAATTCAAGAACGATCAAGCAAACGGTCAGGCGACCGACACGTTTCCCGACGGACGGAAATTCGTCGGGTTGTTCAAGGACGGGATGCCCGAGGGGGGAGGCACGTTCACGTGGCCGGATGGACGCCAGTATGCGGGCGGATTCAAGAACGGCAAATTTGATGGTCTGGGGACCTATGTGTCGGCCGACAACGCGAAGTATGTGGGCGAGTTCAAGGAGGGTCTCCCGGAAGGCAAGGGAACGCAAAGCTTCCCGGATGGCCGCGTCTACAGCGGGCAGTTTCAGAAGGGCGACTTGAACGGCCCCGGAATATTCGAGTGGCCGGACCAGCAAAAGTACACGGGCGAATTTAAGGAAGGCAAATTCAGCGGTCACGGGACGCAGATGTGGGTGGCCACTGGGTTGGTGTACGCCGGCGAATTTCTCAACGGCCTCCCCAATGGCCACGGGACGCAGACATGGCCGGATGGAGCGAAGTACCAGGGCGAGTTCGAAGACGGCGAGATGAATGGCCAGGGCATTCTGACCATCGCCGATGGCGGCCAATACGCGGGGGAATTCAAGAACGGGCACTGGAACGGCCAGGGCGCATTGACGCGGAACGGATTTCAGTATGTCGGCGAGTTCAAGGACGGACTCTACGACGGCCAGG
>CAZAQZ010000423.1:0-3011 GCA_964487175.1 uncultured Verrucomicrobiota bacterium
CCGCCGGGACCAGTCATGAAGAAAATGTGGATCCGGTTGCCGTTGTCCTGGATATTTCCTGCCAACAGGAGAAACAGGTTATTATTCATGATCACCCCGTATGCGGCATCGAGTTCGGAGCCAGTGGCAGCCATAATATTTGTGCTGGTGTTCTTGCCGTAACTGGTGCCGATTTGCTGGATAGCAACCGGGCATCCGTAGCCCGGATCCACCGTACCATCGACGATCAGGCCTGCCAGCGGGGGCAATGTGACACCCGTTTGAGTGATGGTCACATTCTGTGTCACGACTTGCCCTGCGACGGTGATATTCGCCGTCCTCGTGTTGACGGAATTGTTCGTGGCCACCAGGTAGCTGAAGGAACCATTGCCAGTATTAGGTCCTGCGCCTGCGGTAATCGTGATCCAGGACACGCCACTCGTCACGCTCCAGGAGCAGGCACCCACCATTGACTCCGTGACGGTGCCCGGGCCGCCGTTGGTGTTGAACGATGCGCTGGCTGGATTGGGCAAAAACGCACTGCACGGAGGAACCTGAAGAGTGAAGTAATGTTTCCCGGGAAGCGAGCTGAAGTCGACAGCGTCGGCCTGGCCAAAGCTGCCCTGACAGTATGTCGTGGTGCCATCCCAGATGGGACCGAGTACTTGATTGTACATGCTTTCATATAGATTGTCTGTGAAGAACGCACAGATGGAGACTTGTCCTGTAGGATCCCCGATGGCGGTCAGCGGGATTGCCAGTTCGATGCCCGTCCTGACCGCTGCTGCCGCGACTGACTGCAACGCGCCCGTGGTGCCATTCGTGGAGCATGAGTCTCCGTCCACCCCATTCGTATTGCTATTGTTGAGCGCCGCCTGGATGCCATAGGTGGCATTCACGAGGACATTATTGGGGGAGGCGTTGGTCGGGATGACGTTACCCAAAAAGGCTCCGGGACAGTTGGAGCAGATCACTTCGTAATTTACGCTCATGATGTCATTAGTCGCCACAGTCGCCCCAATCCAATAATTCGGCGCGAAGCCTGAATCGAATGTCAATCCGGGGGAACCATCCTGAAGTCCGCCGCCACCTGTTCCCAGGTGGTTTATGTTGCCGAAATCAGCGGCGGAACTGTAATTAGTGCCAAGAGGATTGTCTCCGCCGGGACCAGTCATGAAGAAAATATTCAGTTTATCAAACAGGTTCAGATCCGAGTCCAGGTTTCCCGCCACCACCAAATACAGGACACCATTGGAAATGACTCCGTATGCCGCATCCAGCTCGGTGCCATTGGCTGTAGCGAGGTTCGTCTCGGTGTTCTTGGAGGTCGATGTGCCGAGGGCTTGGGTGGAAATTGCCGACCCATAAGCAGGGTCGGCAGTGCCGTCTATGGTAATGGCTGACGCCATGGGGGGGATTGCCAACAATGCCGAAGCCAAAAATACAAAAGCGTACTTCATAATCAATCTCCTAGCTCATGAACGAGTAGTGCCCGAGCGCCCCAACTGCTGGAGCGCTTCACCTCTCTTTGTAGCATGACTCTCACTCCGGGTCAAGATATCGAAGTATACATCGTCACCCGACCGATATACGTAGTCACCCCGATGTCTCGAGCTCCAGCCATTGACGGGTATAGCACTGAGTCGTTTTTGTATATGTGCTTGGTATTCAATGCTTGACTGGTAAAACGGTTATTGTCATAATCCAAGACATTGAGCTGGCGGGTTTCGAATGATGCGGGTCGTTCGGTCCGCCAAGTTTTAGGGTCTCAAATTAGGGTGAGCAGAGGTACACGTACAATGAAAAAACTCCTTCAGGCTTGTTCATTCATTTTTTGTTTGGCCGTTTTACCTTCGGTCGTGTTTGCTGACAGCTCTTGGACGACGACCACGGGTGGCACATTCGACTGGAACAACTCTGCAAACTGGAGCGGCAGCTTTCCCCCGGTCCAAGCGGATACGGTGCGCATCACCAACAATCTCTCGTCGTCTGAACTCATTACCAATATGGGCGGAGCCAGTGCGACTGGTAAGACCAACGAGATCAATCTGTTGGTTGTCTCGAATGGCCTCGGGTCCGCGTCGGTCACCGTCCAGCAAGCGCCCGGCGTCGTGATGGTGTTGAGTAACGGCTTCCAGCTTGGACAGAATTCCACGTTGGTCATCAATTCCAATGCGACCTTCGGTTTCAATTCGAGCCTCAATTTCAATCTGGACGCGGGTGGGCAAGGTACACTCGTTCTCTCCAACGCCTCTGCCACCTCCGGCTTTAGCACCTTTATCAATTCCGGACAGACGGCAGTTAACAACTCCGGTACGATTGAATTTAACCCCACCGGAAACCAGCTTGTGTCGATCAACTACGGCCAAACCGGCTTGCTCACCAACAACGCGATCGGCACGGTGGTAATGAATGGCACGGGCACAGGTGCCTTCGTCGGCAACTTCGGTTCAAATAACGAGCGCATCATCAACAACGGCTCAATCTTTGTCCAAGCCGGCACGCTGCGCATCGATTCGCGCAACGCCTTCTCCGGCGGCGGCTTCCAGAATGGTTCGACCGGCTACCTTCAGATCAACACCAATGCTGCCTTTGAACTGCGGCGCACGACCAACGCCTGGAGCGCCGGGACGGCCGTTACGAATTTCGGAACCGTGTTTATGGACGGTGGCACCATGCTGGCGTTTGATACCGACCAGAACGGCAACGTCATAACCAACGCGGGTTACGCGACCACGAACACAGCCCGGGTATTTCAGAACCTCGGCACCATTAAAGGCAATGGCACGATCAGTGCCTCGCTCAACAATCTGTCTGGCAGCACACTGGCGCCCGGCTTCGGGTATCAGACGCTTAACGTCGGCGGTAGCGTCACCCTTGGCAGCAACAGCACGTTGTCTCTCGAACTCGGCCTGCTGGCGGGTCAGGAAGATCTGCTCAACGTGGGCAGCAATCTGACCGTGAATGCCAACAGCATTCTGGATCTGACGGGTGGCGCCGTGGGCAATGTGTACACGGTGGCGACGGCACTT
>CAZAQZ010000423.1:3021-3274 GCA_964487175.1 uncultured Verrucomicrobiota bacterium
CTTGCGGTTTCGGGCATATTCGGGTCCGTCACGCCCGATTACACCGTTACATATAACCCGACCGATATCACGGTGCAGTTCGTCCCTGAACCCTCCACGGTGTTGCTCGTGGCCAGCGGGTTGGTGGGATTGGTCGGCCTGCGTCGGCGACGCACGCGTTCTTAATTTTGCCGCGAGTAGCTCGGCCTCGGTGGTATTCCGTGACTGAACAGTCACGGGTAATTCTCATCGTCGGCACCACAAAATTAGACAG
>CAZAQZ010000424.1:0-3271 GCA_964487175.1 uncultured Verrucomicrobiota bacterium
TGCTGAGCTGGATGATGAACGGCGCCTTGCTCTGGACGTTGCCTTTGAACAGGCCGACCGTCTGCTCCAAATTGTTGATGTTGTAGGCGCCCAGGGCGTATTTGCCGTAGGCGATCTTGAACAGTTGCGCGGTTGTGACGATCATAACTCTTAATTCTCCTGATTAAAAAACGGGGCGCATCTCAATTTCATTCTCGCTGATGCCACAGTAGTCAACCCACGCCATCAGGTCAAACCCGATTTTGGCCCACCCAGACGGGTATTTCATTGGGCAAATTTTGCCGGTTTGGCACGCAACTTTCATGATTTGGTTCGCGCGAAATTTTTTTAACCTTCACTAGGTTACATTAGGTTACACTAGCCTGCATTTTGCGCCCCCGCCAAGTTGTCCGAAGGGCGATCTGTCCGGTGCGATCAGCTCGCAATCTTATGCACAAAACATTCATGACAACCTCCACAGTATGCTCAAAGCATACAGTCCAGTCAACATAAATCTTCCGGCAGGCCAAAGCGCGAGGTGAAACCGCTCAAGGGGAGCGACGCGGCGCAGGCTGCGGGCGCCCGGCGGGGCGGTTACGTGGGGTGGGTGCGCCGAATTCACCGCATCCGAAGAGCAACCGCGTGTATCGCCGGCTCAACACCCACAGTTGCCAGACCGTCAGGACGATCAAACCAGCGAGCAACAGAGCCGGCAGCGTCATGGCTCCCTGGAACGCAGCCAGAACTGCGGAGCCCCGGCAATCCGACTGGGAAATCTGGACGCCCACCACGATCAACCAGATCAACCATACGCAGTTCAGGATGAGCTTCAACGAAGCCCACCACAGCGCCGCGATATACGCTCCCCGGTTGAACCTCAACAACCCAAGACCGATGATGATGTCCCCGATCCACGCCACCGACATGCGCCCGTGAGGACTCAGATCGGCCAGCTTCAGAAGCACGAGCACCAAATCGACGATGCCAACCACAACAAAGGCCGCCGCGACCGCCTTGATCAGCCGCACCCTGCCATCCGTGATGGTTGTGTTGTCAATTGGCATATCGTCTGAGATGTGCGACGTGCGATGGCGGCGTTGGCTAGGAGCGCATGGTTGGGTCGTTCATCATTTCACCGCTTCGTCGCCGTCACGCCGCCGAATCAACTGAATCCAGCGCACCAAAAGTGCCACGCCCAAGCCGGCGCTCAGCGCGGACGCTGCATAGCCCTGAGCGGGAGTCATGGGACCGTTCTTCGTAGTCTCAGGAATTATGCTCCCCTCTCGTTCAGCTTCCCGCGACTCAGTAAACAAAACCCCAGACAATAGTAGCAGCATCGCCGCAAAGACCGGCCAAAATGCAGACCGAGGCTTAAGGTTAGAACTCATAAATCCACTTCATGTGCCAACAGCCCAAACTCATCCTTCGAAAGACAAGTCCATGCGCTGGGGGCAGACTAAGTCGCGGCGGATTGGCGGTCAAACCTGATTTTTGCCGACGCTGTTTGTCAGTGGTTGACCACTCCTTTTATCAACAACCGGATCAATACCGCCAAAATGAAGAAAACCACGACTGCGGCAACCGAGATCAAACCAGTGAGGAGATATTTGACGGGCGTGCTTTGCTCACTGCGGAAGATCCGGGCGCTCGAATACGCCGCCGCAAAGCCGATCAATGCCCCCAGCGCGCCACCCATCGAAACCAGCAGGATGGGCAGCCCCATCCAAGCATACTCATACCACGTCAGCGGACGCGCCAAGTCAAGCCGGTCACCAGCAATCTCCAGCCGCGGTATCGGGTCGAGAAACCTGGGCCTGAGTTGAATCGGGACATCCACACCCGTGTTGTCCCTGACATCGAACCGCCCCCGTTTTCCTTTGATGATCGCTCCATCGATCCACAGACGCGGTCCGGAGAAAAACCCGGCTGTCTGGAGCTTCAGTCCCCGCCCCTCGAATCGCGGATGCTTGATCTCAATGTCCATGATATTGATTCGCCTCCAAATACGGCCCGACGTCCCGGCTCGGTGATCTGCCGCAGTTCGCGACTAAACGAAGACCCGACAATTGGAATCCCTGTCACGTGTCAAGAGTCGCCCCCTGTTCGCCCGCATTACTGCCATCCTTAAGGCTCATGTTGTCAGCGGTCATAGTCCATCGCATGATTAGTAAATTTCATAAATGAAAATCGGCAATTCACGACGCTGCCCGTCCAACTCTTTGATGTTCGCTCCAACACGACGCGCGCCCATGTGCTGATAAAATCCCCCGGCGTTTGGGTCGGACTCAATCTCCAGTTCTCGACATCCCAATTCTCTCGTGCGCTCAAGAGCGTGGATGAACATCGAGCGGCCAACGCCTCGGCCCATCGCATCAGGCAACACCCACAGGTGAAGCAAATTTAGCCTGTCATCGTTGCGGACCAGCGCATAGAAACCGACGGTGCGACCGTCAAGAATTGCGGCGTAGGTCTCGTGATTAGCGATGAACTCTGGCCGGACAGTAAGCGCGTCGCGCCAGCTCTCAATCCATCTTTCCGGATAACCCCAATGCCGCTTCGCCGCGAAGGCAATCTCGGTCAGCACCGCGGCATCATCTGGCTTGGCTCGCACAATGTCCACGAGGGCGAATGTGCCGCCCCGCGTTGCCTCAGGCGATTTGTCAGGCCGTTTTATCGTCATGCTCCAATCTCTTCCCCATGCTTACGACGTCATCCGTGGAATAACCGAGTCGCCGGTAAAACTCAATGACGCCGTGGTTGGTAGTCCGGACCTGCAAATTGATTTTCGGACAGCCTGCCTCGCGAAGCAGGCGCTCGGCCTCCGTGACGATGGCCCGCGCCAACCCGCGCCGCTGATGGTCGGGGTCGACCGCCAGATAGTTGAGCCATCCACGATGTCCCTCGTACCCAGCCATCACACAGGCGACAATCCGGTCCTCGAGCACGCCGACCAAAAACCAGCCGGGCTTTACCCCAAGCTTGCGTCGAATATCCTTATGCGGATCGTTCCATGGCCGAACCAAATCGCATCGCCGCCACAGCGAAACAACCGCCTCCTCATCTTGTGGCTGGAAGGATCGAATTTGCATGAGTGCGTTAGGGGTTAACGTCCAAGCTCAGCCGCGCGAGGCCGAAAGATGCGGACCGCACAGCGGCGGAGCACATTTGTTAATCAACATAGACTCGCACCTCTCTCCGCACATCTCGGAGTGGGTAAATCGAATGGCAACCCGGCCCTCGCATTGCTACATGCCGCTCATAACAACGAACTGCATCCGCCCGACGCCCCATC
>CAZAQZ010000425.1:0-3051 GCA_964487175.1 uncultured Verrucomicrobiota bacterium
CGCGCGGATAGGTGGTATTGCGCCCGAGATGGGTCCAGCCCCAGCGGAACAGCGCCCGTTGCCACGGCAGAAAATTCTCCAGCGTCTTCGGGTCGTTGATGTTGGGCCGCGAATAATCGTAATGGTCGCGGATGTAACTCATGTACGTGTTGTCCGCCAGGGCGTTTTGGGTGATGATGTAGACATCGCGCCGGTCAAAATTCCTGCCGCCTTCAGGATCAAGGTGCGCATCCCGAAACCGGTGATCGGGCCTCACACGGCTCTCGGCGAGGATCATGTAGGTCGGCACAAAGCGGCCCGGGTCCGTGCCTCCGAACAGCACGGCGTCCTTGTCCATCGGCTCGTAGCCGTCGCCTGGATAAAACATGCGGTAGCCGAATTGGTAGCCGAAATCGCGCCCGCGGAAATCGCAGATCTCCCAGTTTCGTTCGAGCGGAATAATGGGCAACACCAGCAGGAGAACACATCCTGTACGCACGACGCGCCGGGGAAAATCCTTCCAGCGCACCAACACCCAGGCAATGGACAAGGCGATCCCGTAACCGATGAGCATGGCATAGAAGCCATGTGCTGGCGCAAAAAACTTGATGTTGATTTCCTGATTCTGCTTGTCGAGGCCCGGATTGATGATGGTCAGCAGCCCGAGACCTGTGGTGAGGAATGCCGCCCAGACAAAAATCAGCCACGACCTTGCCCGTGGTCTCAAATCCTTCCACGACCAGATCAGGGCCACGATGGTGATTAATGCAAACACCGCGATCGGTATGCCCAACAGGAAGTCGGCGTCAAAATTCAATCGCGGGCTGAACTGCTGGAGCAAGGCTCTCACGAAGAGATAAATCTTGATGAAAAACTCCTTGCTCAGCGGGCTGGCGATGTCGAGCTTTTCGTATTGGCCACGGGTGATGTGGTGAAGGAACCCCTGCTTGGTGGCAGTGTAACCCCAATTCATCGGCGGATTGGTGGATGCAGAGACGGGCATGTAAAAGTAAAAGCCGCATCCGAGCAGAAAGCATGCGGTGCAAATCAGAGCGCGTTTCCAGTTGAGCCAGCCCTGCGTCGCGAAGCCCACGAGCAACACCACTCCCACCACGCCGGCTGCCACGCCACGCCAGGTGAATTCGTCCACCGCAGCACCCGTTTCCAGCCAAGCCCAGAACAGGAGCCCCGCCATGGCCGAGAGCAAGGCCGCCACGAACACTTCCGAAAAAGGTCGCATGGCGTTCATGACGACCGAGACGCGATAATCCTTCGCGCCTGATTCCCAAAGCTTCTGCAGCCCGACAAAGAACACGCCCACCATGAACGGCGCGGCCATCACCGCGATGGTCTGGTGATTGGAAATGCCGAGCGCGTAGATCAGAATTGTCGCGTACAGATAGGCATATCGTTCGGGCCGCATCATCCATGCAAAAAACATGCAAGCCGTCAGGATGAACATAAACACACTGAGCACGCGCATCTCAGGCACACACGCCCAGAGCCATACACCGCGGTTAAACCCGAACAATAGCGCGATGCACGAGCCCACCGTTAGAGCGATCCAATGTTTCATCTTCTCTTCGAGTGAATCCGCCCACGTGACCGCCCGCAACAACATCAGGATGCTGCGCGTCATCAACAAGTTCAACACGCCCACCACCAGGGCGCCGGTCAGCACCGACATTAAACAGATGCGCCACGCCGGATTGCCAAACGGCACGAGATGCCGCCACACCCAGCCCAAAAACGCCCACAGTGGATAGCCCGGCGGATGCGGCACACCGAAATTGAACGCGCCCGTCACCAGTTCGCCGGAATCTTCCATCGTGACTTCCGGCGACATGTAGTAGAGGAACGCCGCGCCTGAAATCAGGAACGTCGCGCCCGCCGCTATCCAATCTTCCGGCGCGAAAAATGGCCGATTTGGTTGCGCGGCAGCGGGGGGCGGAGGAGTGGGCGGCGGCGCCGGCGTGGGCTTGATGGGATTCGGCTGCGGTTTGTTGGATTTCTTTGCCATATCGTTGATCGTCAGTGTTGGGAGTGAGGCGTCAGCGTCCGTTCTGAAAATTCGTAAGGATCGACGGCGAACAAAGTGCGGCGACGGTGTTGTGGCCTATGGGAGGAGTTGCGGCCAGTTTGGCCTCCAGAAGGGCCAGCGATGGCGACAGCTCGTTGCCGGTGGCAATCCCCGCTTGATCGACGCGTGTCGATGCGGGGCGCCGGGACAAGGACAGCCAATGAAGGCCCACGACTGCCACGAGGGAGCATGCGCCCGCCAGAGCGACTTGAAAACCAGTGCGATGTCCCCACAGCCAGGAGCTCGGCCCGTGACTGGTAGCCGGGCGTTGCATCTCCTGCAGAATTTGCTGTCGTGCTGGCGCCGGCAGACGCGCAGGACGCAGACGGTTGAGTTGATGTTCCAATGCTTCGAATTCTCTGTTCATGACGTGCCTCTACTAAGTCGTTGTCGCAACTCGGCGAGTGCCAGTCGATAGCGGGAGGCAATCGTGTTCGGCGACTCGTCAGTAACGGTGGCGATCTGGCGGAAGGTCAGTTCGCCCCAAATTTTCAGCGTCAGGACTTCGCGTTGCTCGACCGGCAACTTGTTGATCGCCGCCTCCAACACGGCGCGCTCCTCAGCCTGTTCCATCCCGGCCTCAAACAGCGGCGACTGGTCGTACAACGTTTCCCCAGCGGTGGCCTCACGATGGCGCCGCCGGGCTGCCTGCCGCTGGCGGTCGAGTACGACATAACGCACGGCCGCATAAAAGAGCGCCGGCAGATCCGGCTCGGTAACGCCATTGTTCGCATGTTTACGCCAGACGCGGAGGAATGCCTCCTGCACCACATCGGCCGCATCGGCGTCGTTGCAGCACAATTGCCGTGCGTATAAGAACAACCCGTCCCCGCATCGGTGGAGCATCCGATTCCACATCGTCGTGTTTGTTGCATCGTGGCTCACGCTGTTGGCGGTTTGCCATATGCTAATCGTCGCTGAGGAGGTCATTTGTCACCAAAAACGCAAAATCATCCCGTTGGCTGGGTCGCATTGTCGGCAATGTGGTATTC
>CAZAQZ010000425.1:3061-3270 GCA_964487175.1 uncultured Verrucomicrobiota bacterium
TGAATACCATGGCCAGGTTGCGCTGGTCGGCTGCCGCAATCACTTCGGGGTCGCGCACGCTGCCTCCGGGTTGGATCGCCGCCACAGCTCCTGCGTCCGCCGCGGCAACTATTCCATCGGTAAACGGGAAAAAAGCGTCGCTGGCCACTACGCGGCGCTTCAGGTCGAGCCCCGCGTCCCTGGCTTTCCATACAGCAATCTTGACGGAA
>CAZAQZ010000426.1:0-3266 GCA_964487175.1 uncultured Verrucomicrobiota bacterium
ATCCTGCGTAATCAGCACATCGTCGACGGCGAACCGGATGGCCTGATCATGCGGCATTTCGAAGTCCCAGGTGCCGGGGGATTCCTCCTTTCCACCCGAAGCGGAGGCGCCACCAACCTTTTCCCCGAGGGAGAAACCGCAGAGTACTTCTCCGGCCTCTCGGAATGCGTGGAAAAAGTCAGGCGCTATCTCGCCAACGACTCCGCGCGAAGAATTCTCGCCGAACGCGCTCACACTGCCGTCGCCGCACACCACCAGTACACCGATCGCGCACAGCAAATCCTTCGACTCCTCGACGAAGCTCGGCGACCCGCCCCCTGAATAAGTTGCAGTAAACCCTGAACGGCTAAGGACTGGCCTTGCTGGGGCGCCTGACTCGCTCAGTCTCTGGAAAAGGCGCGCACCTCAGTGGCTTCACCGGTCGCCGCATCACCCTGACCCGTGATTTCGGTAAATCCGAGCCTAAGCAACCTGCTGACGCAGACGGGCGTCTGCGCTGGGTCGTGGAATTCGATGATCAGGTTTCTGATCTTTTGGAGCACGCGATCGGAACTGGAACCAAGGACCTCGTACTCCTCTCCCTCGATATCGATCTTGCAGATGTCGATGTCATGTCCTCCGAAATACTGTTCATAAAGCGCCTCGAGCGTGGTGGTGCGGACCGTGACATGGGGCTGAGAGGAATCGGCTCGATTGCGATCGACGCTGAGCCCCGTTCCGCCGCGGCTCGGTTCCAGCAGAATCTCGGAATCCGCAGGCATGCCGGAAACAGCTGCGTTCAGTCCTGTCGCCTTCTCTCCCAGGTTTGTCTCCAGATTCACGAGCAGACGCAGCCAGGTGGGACGGTTCATCTCAACGCAAACAACACGAGCGAGGTCAATGTTCGAAAGCCGCAATAATAGCGGGAATCCGCCACCGTTTGCTCCGAGATCCAGTATCCGCAGAGGACCGCGACGATCGATCTTTGGCAAATATCGCTGGTACATGTCCGTCGCCAGGCACGCTCGTGTCCCATTTTGATCGCCTCCGCGGTGATCGATCAAAATCTCAAGTCCATCTTTGCGATACACGACTAGGCCAGTCTTCCGATCCAACGTTCGGTTCAGCAGCAGCGTCGGCCAGTTATCAAATTGCAGAAAAACTCGCAAGCCGGTCAACATGCCTTTTATCGACATTTCCGCTCCACAGCTGTTTCGGCTTTCGTTGCATTCGTCATAAGCGATGGGATGAAAAATGGGTCTCAATATTCCGAGCCTCGTCTTTGCTGGCCCCCACAACACCATAGATCTTATCGGGAACCGCCATCTCTAACCCCCAGCAGGAGAGGAAACCTTGCCGAACGCGCTCATGCCGCCGTCACCGCACACCACCAGTACACTGATCGCGAACAGCAAATCCTTCAACAACTCGACGAGGTCAGGCCCGCTCCCTGAGACGCCACGAATCCGAGACAACCGGCTATTTTGGGGAATCCTCGGTTCTCGCAAGAACCAAGAAATCTAAGTCTTGATTCCCTTCCGGGTGAAACAACCTCCTTCGATCTTCCGCCGGGACGGAAAATTCGCGGTCAAGCCGATATTCGTTCGTCAGGAAGGCTCCGTCCGGCTGCTTGACGAAACTCTCATATTCCCACCTTCTCAGGACCAGATAGTCAGGTCGGAGATAGGCCCATAGCTGCAGTTCCTTATTGACACGCGGGTATTTGTGCGCCTGAAACCAGCGGACCACTTTCCGGCTGCAAAGGCCTGGGTAATCATAGAAAGTCCGGCGCGAGTAATAGCCGATATAGCCAAGAGGCTCGCCACCTATGGTGGTCTGGGGTGGCGTATGTGACAGATAAATTCCGATGGGCTTCATTACCCCGTTTTCAACCAGTTCCTGGATATTGTGTTCAGCACGGAACGTGGTTGGCAGAACGGCGGCGAAACTGGTCAGATACAACGCCGTCAGCAGCCATGAGGACGTCGCACGGATCCCAATCGGGAAAAGAGCTGTGATGTCGGAAACCCCCTTTCCCAGCAGGAGTACGAGTACCGCACAAAGCGGCACAACATACCAGCCAAAGATCGCCGGCGCTCCAAAGACAAAAAAAACTGCGGCTAGCGCCGCAAATGCATAAACAGGCCAGAAGCGCCCGCGTCGCAGCACAACGTCGGCGACGAAACCAAACGCAATGACGGCAAGACAGAGTTCTTCCAGCCAGTACCCCCTGATCAGCGGAACATAGCCAGTGCCGTTGCCGCCAAACACGGGTTCGAGGGGAGAGCAAACGTTGGTGCGAAAACTCCAGGCTGCTGTTCGAAGCAGTCTCGGGAAAGAAGTGGCATTTTCCCAGAACCCGATATAGGCCAATCGCTTCGCAACTACCGTATTAGGAGTGGGACTTCCGTAGTAGAGGGTCGTGAAGATGAGCCAGGGTCCGTAGACGAACGAGACAAGCGCCGCAAATGTAATCAATGGCTTGAAATCCTTCCGGCGGAACGAGGCAAATGCGACAGCGGCGCCTGCAACCCCAACCCACAGGACGAAGTCTGGCCGGGCAAGAAGACACAAGCCCGACATGACCGCGCTGGCCTTCAGGTTCTCGGAAAGCAGAAAGTATAGCGCGGCAAGAAGGCACGCCGTGGCCAGCTGGGTCTCCATGCCAGCCATACCCCACAGGATCTGGTGATGCTCAATGGCGAGATAGCCTGCTCCAAGGACTGCAGCCGCCCGGTTGAGTGGGGCAAGGAAATCCCGCAGAATTCGGTAGCCGAACCAAACCGTCACCGGCCCGGCAAGAAGAGATACCAGCTTGAGAAACGGGAGGTTCCAGCCCACGCGAAAGCGGTCGACAAGCAGGGCGAGCAGTAGACTGATCGGACTCGAAAAGCCCTGCAATGGTTTCGGGTCATCGATGATGAAATGGGTAAGACCCAATCCGTGATAAAAGTTCTCGGAGTGAAGCGTGGTAATCAGCGCGTCTTCCCAGGTCCGGCCTGTGTAGGCCCAGAAGAAAAGGCGCAGCAGGAAGGCCACGGTCATCAGGCTGACCAGCCACGGATCGTCCAGGTGAAGTGAACGCACACGCTCACCGAGCTTTGTCACGCGAAGTGGACTCTCCCTTTTAGGTGGTGGCTTTGTCACTCGAACCGGAACTGCCTATTCGAACACTGATTTCGTCGAATTGTACGTCTGCTGGGAGGAATGGCGGTAACCCGGCAACTCGTGACTATGACCCATCAGTCTCGGGAACCGCGCGAGAATGCCCCAGATCACGGCGAGGA
>CAZAQZ010000427.1:0-3255 GCA_964487175.1 uncultured Verrucomicrobiota bacterium
CGAGGTTGGCCGGGGGCAAGGGGATGACGTTCGTCGTGGTGAAGCCGTTGTTGCTGGCGAGGTTCTGGTAGGGGCCTTCCCATTCCGGGGGAATGCCCGTATTCGGCTCGACGATGACATATTGTCCGGATATCTCAGGGGAAAGTTGGAAGGTCTGCTGGGCCGTGTAACTAACCCCGGATGCCACAACCCCGTCGTGTTCCACAGTGCCCAGGTACCACTGGGTGGCGCCCGGGGCGTTGAGCATCGGCCAATGCGGTCCGTACGTGTCGGTGTCCAACACGGTTGGCTCCAGCATCATCGAAGCGCGGATCTACCAAAATAACGGCTACGTCACGCTGACCGGCCCGGACCTGAATGGCAATCCGGGCGCGGTCACGCTTACGTTCCCGCCCGGGTCGGTCAACAGCGGCGGAAACAACTATCAGATCGGCCCGGTGCTGAGTTCGACACCCCTAAGCAACGGCGTCCAGGTCGTTCAGTCCCTCGGCCCGACGAGCATCGTCGTGCAGGTGACGTTCCCGTACCCCGGCGTGATGCATTACGAGGTCGTCAACTGGGGTGGCCTGCCACTGACGGCCACCTGTCTGACCGTGCCATCGCCCTCCAGCGAACACTTTTATGGGTTTGGCGAGAAATTCGACGCGCTCGACCAGGCGGGCAACAAGGTCCACATCATGACCCACGATACGTCGGCCCGCGTCGTGCCCGACGACACCTATGCCGTCGCACCCTGGTTTGTCAGCTCGCTGGGGTATGGTTTCCATCTGGATTCGACCGATGAAAGCTGGTTCGACATGCGCAACCAGTATTCCGACCGGTACGTTATCAGCAACATGGTGGGCAGCAGTTTCAGTGGCTATGTCACCAACGCGATGAAATACAACGTGGTGTACGGGCCGAACCTGACGGACGTGATCACCCGCTACACCGGCTACAAAGGCCGGCCGTTGCTGCCGCCCCAATGGGCGTTCATGCCTTGGTTCTCGGACGATGTCTGGACCAGCGGCGGCGAAGTGCGTTACGTCATCAGCCGGTACCGCGCGCTGGGGATCGCGGGATCGGTGTTCGTCTTCGATTCGCCGTGGGAACTGACCTACAACGACCTTGCCTGGAGCACCAACCAGTTCTCGGCCAGCGGCACGTTTGAGAACGTTAACGGCGGCGGCTCCAGCAACTACAACGGCTTTGCCACAATTGGCGATATGATGACGTTCCTGCGCACGAACGGCTTCAAAGTCGTTGTCTGGTTTACGCCATTCATGAACACCACGTCATGGTCGGAGAATTATGCCAATTGTCTGTACAACGTGACCCTCTCCGGTCCCGCGGATGAGAACTATTCAGCCTTGCAGGGCAGCAATTATTTTGTGCGCGCTGTTTCCGGGACCAGTACCAGCGTGCTCTCCGTCGCCTGGTGGAAGGGCACAGGCAGTCCGATCGACTTCACCAATCCGAACGCGGCGCATTGGTTCCAGTCCACACTCAGCAACTTGGTGACTGTAAGCTCCAGCGGCGGCCAGCAGGTCATCGGCGGATTCAAAACCGACGACGGCGAAGGGATTGCTGACCCGACGCCCTTTATTCCGCTCAACGCCTTGTATGCCGACGGTCGCACTGGTGTTGAGATGCAAAACAGCTATTGCGTGGAGTACCAGAAGACCGTTTCCGCCGTGCTGGGCACCAACGGCATTTTGTGGGGACGCAGCGGTTTTGCCGGCTCGCAAACGGCCCCGGCGATCTGGGGCGGTGACAATGAGCCGAACTTCGGCAATGGCAACGGGTTGCCGGCTGTCATGCTTGCCGGAGAGGGGGCCGCGATGAGCGGGTTTTCGATTTGGGGCAGCGATATATGCGGGTATGAGGACAGCCCCTGGGATTCATCGACGAACAACCTGTGCATTCGCTGGTCGCAGTTCGGAGCGTTCACGCCGATCATGCAGTGGCACCGCCAGGTCGGAAACTGCTTAATGTATCCTTGGAGATTCAGCGCGGACGCGTTGACGAACTACGAATATTACACCCAACTACGGGCGTCGCTCTTGCCGTACATTTACTCCTACGCCACGCAGGCCAGCACCAGCGGGCTGCCGATTCTGCGTCCGCTCGTCCTGATGTATCCGGCTGATCCCAACACGTATGGCAGCGTCTATAACACCAGCCATTCGTTCATGTTTGGCAATGAGTTCCTCGTCGCGCCGGTTGTCACTGCCAACGCCACCAGTCGCGCCGTTTATCTGCCGCAAGGTCATTGGTTCGACTTCTTCAGCAACCAACGGTACACCGGCGGTCAAACCATCACCTGGAACAACGCCAACCAGCACCAGATGCCGCTGTTCGTCCGCGAAGGCGCGGTGATTCCGATGATTTCCACCAACGTGCAGACGGCCCTAGACTCGACCTACACCAGCAACGGCAATCTCATCGCGCCGGGCAATGCCTTGCAGTTCCTGGTCTACCCGACCACCAACTCCAGCTTCACCGTCTACGAGGGCACCAGCCTGCAATGCCAGTCCAACGGCACGGTCATCGCTGCCACGCTGAATTCCGTGGCCCGTCCGATTCTGCTGCGCTTCTTTACGGGACAACCGTTCGGCGTCGAACGCAACGGCATTCAGTTGCCGCCCATCGGCACCAGCGCAGGTTTCGCCGCCGCCCGCCTCGGCTGGTACTACGACGCGCCCTCGGGATTCCTGCAGGTCAAATTCAATCATACCGGCGGACCAGCCACGATCATGTTCGGGCCCGACTCCGTTGGCGACGGCATCTCGGATTCCTGGCGGGCGTATTGGTTTGGCAGTGGCAACGCGACGACGAGCAACAACCAAGACTGTGCCTCCTGCGATGCCGACGGCACAGGCCAGGATAACCTGTTCAAGTACGCGGCGGGGCTGAACCCCACCAATCCCGCCTCGGTGTTTGACACGCAGAACGTCGGGTTCCAGGTGACCGGCGGCACGAATAAGTTCAACGTTTCCTGGCAGACCCAGTCCGGCATCCAGTACGAGGTGCTCTGGAAGAATCTCATGGACACATCTGTTCCCTGGCAGACAAACAGCACGGTCTATATCGGCGACGGCACGGTCTTCAGCTGGGTCGATGACGGCAGCATTACCGGCACTTTGCCCCTGAATTCGCCCACGGGACAGCGCTACTACAAAGTCATCGTACCATAAAGCGCTTTTCTAGCCGTAGCGTCATGTAGAGGATCGTGGGAAAGCACCAAGAGTTAGCAAGAAAATTACAAAACGAGGA
>CAZAQZ010000428.1:0-3233 GCA_964487175.1 uncultured Verrucomicrobiota bacterium
CCTTGCCGATGAACGGCTGGCGCGAGGACTGGAGGAACTCGGCGGGATTGTGGATGATTTGGATGCGTACCAGACCGTGCCCGATACCGAGGATCGAAATGGTCATCGCGCGCGTTTTTTGAGCGAAGGAGCGGACCTCATCACGTTTACCAGTTCGTCCACGGTCGCCAATTTTGCCGACCTGGTCGATTTACCCGAGCTGAGCAAGAAGTTTCCCCAGATGAGGTTTGTCAGCATCGGACCGCAGACCACGCTGGCGGCAGAGGCGCGCCATTTGAAGATCGCAGCCGAAGCCAAGGTCCATACGATAGCGGGATTGGTGGACACGATCCTGGAATTGGCGGGCAAGCCATGATCAACGCCATTCCCATTGTGGCCGAGAACCGTATCCGCGACGCGATGGAGCGGGGTGAATTCGATTACCTGGACGGGGCAGGGAAGCCGTTTGCGGACATGGACGGGAGCTACGACCCGAACTGGTGGATCAGGCGCAAACTGCAACGCGAGCAATTGACTCCCGAGGACGCGCGGATCGTTCTCGAAAAACTGGGGCGAGGCGGCCGGCGATGACGAAGGAAGAAGTCTACGACCAGGGCATGGGCGCGTTTGCGATGGCGGAGTACGACAGTGCGATTGAATATTATCGGAAAGCGGTCGAAACCGACCCGGGTTATTTCGATGCCTGGCACGCGTTGGGGATGGCGTATCTACGGGCCGGAAAAATCCAGGAAGCGATTCAAGCGGGCAAACGAGCGGTCGAGATCAATCCGAATGACATGCTGGCCCACACCAGCCTGTCCATGTATTACATGAAGGCGGGAGACAAGGCGATGGCCGAGGCGGAAAAAGGGAAAGCGACCGTGCTTTCGTGGGGCGGCCACGTGGACAATCTCGACAAACCGGAAACGCCGTAGATGCTATTGGAACATGTCAGCCGGCAGGAAATAGAGTTTGCCGGTTTCCAGTTTCATCGTGGTGGGAGCAAGTTGAATTTCAATCTTCGCCCTGTCCTCGGAGCCGAACAGCCTGAACACGTTTCGGAACGAGAACGGCGGCGCGTAACGAATGACCTTGGCTTTTTGAACGTCGGCCAGCTCCTTGGCCTTGTCGACCGCGTCGTCGAAGTAACCGAGCCCGTCGACGAAGCCCGCTTCCTTTGCCTGTTTGCCGGAGAGGATGCGCCCGTCGGCGAGACCCGACTTCAAGTCCTCCACTTTCATGGGAACGCCCGCGCGTGTGCGCTCCTGGGCGACGACGCCGACGAACTTGTCGTAGACTTCCATGATCAGGTTCTGGACCATGTTGGATTCGGCCGCGGTCGGTTCGCGTGTCGGATTGAGGAGGTCTTTGTACAGGCCGGACTTGAAGGTGTACGACTTCACGCCGACTTTGTCCATCAGCCCGGAAAACGTGAAGCTCTGCAGGATGACGCCGATACTGCCGGTCATGGTCAACTCGTTGGCCATGACGTAGCTGGATCCCATCGCCGCGTAGTAGGCGCCGGAAGCGCCGACGGTTTCCATGCTGGCGACAATCGGCTTTTGCGTGCGCGCCGCGGCAATCGCCTTGTAGATTTCGTCGGAGGCAACCACTTCGCCGCCGGGCGAGTTGATCCGGAGAATGATGGCTTTGACGCGTTTGTCGTCGAGGGCCTGGTCGAGCTGGTCCTTGATTTGCTCGACGATGCCGCCTTCGCCGGTCGCGCTGTCCATGTGTTCAGAAATGACGCCCGTGAGGTAAATCACCGCGATTTTGTTGCGGGAATCGGTGTCGCCTTGAACATAGTGCTCTTCGTATTTGGCATGCCGGGTCTCGAATCCGTCCGTCGAGGCTCCGCCGCCACCAATGGCCATGCTGAAGAAGACGAAATTCGCCATGATGCTCAGAAACAGAAAGAACGTGATGATGACTGAGTACACGATCCAGCCTGTTCGTCGCGGCGGTGATGGTGGTTGCGGGGCGATCGGTTGTGGCGAAAGAAATGGGGGCGCTTGGTCCATAGGCAGTAAAATGGCGCAGACTGCTGCCTGTCGCAAGCGCAAAATCAGCGCACTGTTTTTCACTTGGTCGGTCCGGGAAATTGCCTTAGGTTAGAGACACTGGGTATGTTGCTGATTATCGATAATTACGACAGTTTCACCTACAACCTCGTGCAGTATTTGGGCGAGCTTGGTGTGGAGATGCGTATCTTTCGGAACGATGAGACCAACCTCATGCAGATCCGCAAACTCAAACCCGAGCGCATCCTGATTTCTCCCGGCCCGTGTTCGCCTCGCGAATCCGGCCTGTCCAACGACATCATCAGGACATTTGGTCCCACGATCCCGACATTTGGCGTATGCCTTGGTCACCAGTGCGTCGGCCACGTGTTCGGTGGTGAGGTGGTTCGAGCGGAACGTCTCATGCATGGGAAGACCTCACCGATTTACCACAACGGTGATCCGCTATTTAAGGGAATGCCCAATCCATTCACCGCGACGCGCTATCACTCGCTGCTCATCAAACGCGACACGATGCCGGCATCACTCAGGATCATCGCCGAGACAAAGCCCGAAGGGGAAGTGATGGGGGTGCGTCACACGGAGTTTCCCATCTGGGGCGTGCAGTTTCATCCGGAGTCGATCCTGACCGAGAACGGGAAGAACATCCTGCAGAACTTCCTGACGCTCACTGCTTGAACACACCGTCAGCCAACGTCAGTCCATCGCACAAGGTCCGCCAGATTTGGCCTGCCATCGTGGTGCCAGGATAACGGGGGCCGCTGCATCTGGCCAATCGGGCAAATCCGGCTGACACCCATCCGGGAGAGTTCGCCGGCAAACACCATTGCCCGCTCGCTCATCGGGGAGACGCCCACCGTGGAAATCCTGGCAGCATGGCGCTGGATAGAATCGAGCACTCTCTTGAACCCATCCGTCGGCTTCACGAAAACCGTGCGGTTCAGGCACGAGGGCGCAAAGGACGGATCGTCTTCGTAGATGACCGTCCATTCATTGGGCATCTTGCTGGTCCATACAGTGATTCTTCGGTCTGTCGCGGAACGAAACTCATAAGCAGTCCGCGTCTGTGCGACCGCTGCAGCTTCCTCCACCGAGAGCGCCCCGCGTGGCACCCGTGCCTGGTACGCGGCCATCGCTTCGGCCAGGGCTGCCGCAAACTTGCGCGGCCCGAGTTCTCCGCGTTCCTCGACGTAGAAGAGGTGGGGAGATAAACACCCCTGCTGATCGTACACG
>CAZAQZ010000429.1:0-3232 GCA_964487175.1 uncultured Verrucomicrobiota bacterium
GGAATCCCTAATTGGTGGAAACAACAGTACGGCTTCGATCCACTCTCCACCAATGGCAACAACAATGCCAATGCCGACCCCGATGGCGATGGCATGTCCAATCTGCAGGAATATCTCGCGGGGACCGACCCGACCAACAGCGCCTCGTCGTTTCGCATCACCAGCATCGTGCCGACGAACGGCAGCGATGTCCTTGTCACGTGGACGACCGGCCTCGCGAAGACCAACGCGCTCCAGTCAACGACGAATTTCCCCACCGGCTACGCCGACATTTTCATCGTCACCAACACCACCGGCACCGTCACCAATTACACCGACCCCGGCGCCGTCACCAATGGCCCATCGCGTTATTACCGTGTGCGGCTCGTTCCGTGAACGACGCCCAAACGCCGGGTGAGGTCACCCGGCCTACGCCTCGGAGACGGCGCGAAACTACATTCCTATTGACAAGATACTATGCAACCCACATAATATGGAGGACGTAAATGAATGCAACCATTCATAAGATTGCGGGTTGTCGACCCGGCTCGGTCGTGGGCAGGATCGCTCAAATGCAACCTCCAGGAAGCTAATGTAACCTAATGTAAGCTAATGTAGGTTAAAAAATTTTTATTGAGAGGCTGAGGCTGTGACAAAATGTCAAAAGCTGCCCATGAATCCAGACAGGCCAGAGTCTGTCAAGGCAAGTCAAACCCAATCAGACCTAGTCCGACCTAATCAGACCTAATCAGACCTTAATTTTTTTCTGGGATGAGAACTGGACCCACTGCGATTCCTGCCGTCGTAGGAGCGCCCATCCGGGCGCGACCGACGAATGTTACCCGTTGGAATCGCGCCCGGAAGGGCGCTCCTACCAGCCAGTCGGGCGAATCGGTGAATGTGAAGTCGCCTCCTTCTTCGTTTGGGCTTTCATCGGGGCGCAAGATGTGCCATCATTACCTATTGAGGCGAACGATGGCGGCGACGCGTTACGGCGAATTACGCAACCAACTTATGCGGCAGTCGTTTCCCAGCGTGTTCGCCCCCGCCGTGCTACGCGACGCCGACACCAATTACATCCCCATCCCCGTCAGCGAACGTCTAGTGCAGTGCATCTGGTACGACCAGCGCATCCAAACCGGCCAGCTTCGCACCGTCGATGGCCGTCCGGTGCGCATTGTGTTTCCCGGCTGGTGGAACCTGGAGGCCGGCCCGGATTTTCGTCATGCCACCATCCAGATCGGCGACGGACCCGAACGCACCGGCGACATCGAGATTCATTTGCGCGCCGACGACTGGTTGCATCACGGTCACGGGCACGATCCGTTGTACAACGACGTGATTTTGCACGTGGTGCTCTGGGAAGCGCATAGCGAAATGGAAACCCGGACACGCGCGGGCGATTCGCTGCCGCAGCTTGTCCTCCAGCATCAACTCGCCGCGCCGCTCGAATCGCTCTATGACGAAATCGATCTCGATGCGTATCCGCACAACGCACGCGGTCACGGCGGCGGCTGCGCCCGGACATTGCGGGACCTGGGTGCAGATTCCATCGGCCTGCTGCTGGAAACGGCGGGCGACGAACGGTTCGCCGCCAAGACGCGCAAGTTTTCGCGGTGGATCCATCGCGCGGGCGCTGAACAGGCCTTTTACGAAGGCTGGATGGAAGCGCTCGGTTACAAGGCCAACAAAGCCGCCTTCCGCACACTCGCGCAACGCGTTCCCCTCTCCGTGGCCACTGAAAGCCGCGCGAATCTTGCCTCGATCCTGTTCGGGGTCGCCAACTTTCTGCCCACGGTGATGCCGAAATCGCGAGATCCCTATATTAAACGGCTCTGGGGCGCGTGGTGGAAATTGCGGCCCGATTTCGAGGAGATAATTCTGCCTCATGATCTGTGGAAACTGCACGGCATTCGTCCCGCCAATCATCCGCATCGCCGGCTCGGCGCAGCGGTGGCGTTGCTGAAGAAGCACAGGAATCTTCTGGAGAAAGTGATGGGCGCGTTCGAGAGCGACGGCGATCCGGCGAAGCTGTTCCTGCAAGCGCGCGATCCGTATTGGAATTATCATTTCACGCTCGGCGGAAAAACGCAGCGCCGAACGCTGGAATTGATCGGCGACAGCCGCGCGGAGGAAATCACGGCGAATATTCTGCTGCCGTTCGCCGCGGCGATGGCGGAAAGCGCGGATGACGGCAAGTTGCTTGCCAACGTGAAGGAGCGTTACGCCGCGCTGCGGTCATCGCCCAGCAACAGCATCCTGCGGCTGGCCGGGCAGCAATTGTTCGACTCGCCGTCATCGCCGCTGCGATTCATCAACACCACCCGCCGCCAGCAGGGATTGATGCAAATCTTCCAGGACTTCTGCCTCAACGACAAGTCCGCCTGCCAGCAATGCCAGTTCCCCGAATTGGTGAAGCGCTGGGGAGAGGCGCGGCGGTCGTGACGGCTCTACACCCTACCCGCTACGCCTGGGATGCGCTGGTGCGTCCCGCAATCCAATCCAGCAGCAGGAACGTGCACACGAAGAACGGGAAGATGCCGTACATCGTGTCGCTGACGGAATGAGAATGCCGATCCACCGCGATGAATACGTTCACGCAAAACGCCCCGGCGAGAATCGACACGACACAGCCCGGAAGCGAGACCGGAATGTAAAACAATCCAAACCGCTTGAACCAGTTTCTTTTCATGGATGCTTCGACACCTCCTGTAAGAATTCGTTGAGTCATTCCCACGTTCGCTTACTTCGGAATGACGCTGAGTTGCTTCTTCAATTCTTCGGCGCCTTGCGGCGTGTAGGCTTTAATCTGGCGGCTGGCGATCGGCGCCTTGTCGGTCTTGATGAAGGGTTGATCGAGCAGTTGATCGGTGACGACGGCGCGCTTGGCGGTGAAATTCTGCTGCGGCAGGACACGCGAGTTGATGAAGGAGAAATCCGCGTTATTCAGGTCGAGCTGGTTTTGATTAAGCTGCTTCAGCTCCGGCTGCTTCTGGGACAAAGGCAGCACCGACAAGGTGCGCGAGGGTTCGGCCTGCGTACCGAGATTCAGTGTGGGAAGCGTGGCGGATTCGGTGTCGATGTCCGCTATTTTGTGGTAGTCGATGGGCTTGATAAGTTGCGCCCCGGCGTTCGCAGCCAGGGCAACGCCGATCAACCCGAACAGTATGACTTGCTTCATCATGACACAGGCATCGATTGGTGCGGACGAGAGGAGTTGAACCTCCATGACCTTGCGGTCACAGCCTTCTGA
>CAZAQZ010000430.1:0-3231 GCA_964487175.1 uncultured Verrucomicrobiota bacterium
GGGCACGAGCCCGATGCCGAGCTTGTAAGCGACGGCCCCGGCGAAAATGAAACCCCGCGCGTCGATGCCGACCACGGCGCTGATGTTCTTGCCCTTGTGGCGATCGGCAATGGCATCCACGGCCTCGCGAAACAATTTGCCGTCCTGCAGGACCGGCGTGATGTCTTTGAAGAGAATGCCCTTGATGGGAAAATCGGGCACGTCGCGAATGGCAGATTTGAGTTGGTCGTGCATGGCCGCACGTTTCTACTCCATCGAGCGGCCAAAGTGAAGCGCGAATGTCGGGCAGTCGCCCGTCCGCGGAAAGCTAGTTCTTGCCGGCTCGCACGGGAGTGGAGTGGTCCTGCTTGTCCATCAAACGTCGCAGTTTGTCCAACGCCAGGTTTTGAATCTGGCGGACTCGTTCGCGGGTGACCTTGAATTTCCTGCCCACTTCCTCAAGCGTCTGCGGTTTGCTGCCGTCCAATCCGAATCGCAGGGTAAGGATTTCCGCCTCGCGCGGCTCGATCTCGCTGAGGATCTCGCTGATGTCCTGGCGCAGCGTCTTGTCACGGAGCAATTCAAATGGTGTCAGCGCATTGTCGTCGCCAACGATTTCGCTGAATTCTGTCGCATCATCTTCGCCGATCGGGGCGTCGAGACTGGCGGGGCGAATACTGATGGTGCGCAGTTGCGCCACTTTCGCCGGCGGAACGTGCAGTTTCGCGGCCAGTTCGGCATCGGTCGGTTCACGGCCGAGGCTCTCGCCGAGTTCCATGGCGGCACGACGCATCTTGCTGATCTTGTCCACCAAGTGCACGGGCAGGCGGATGGTTTTGGCCTGGTTGGCGAGGGCGCGTTTGATGGATTGTTTGATCCACCACGCCGCGTACGTGGAAAGTTTGCCGCCCTTTTTTGGGTCGAATCGCTCGACCGCCTTCATGAGGCCGATATTGCCTTCGCTGATTAAGTCGAGCAATGGCAGACCAAAATTGGAATAATCGTGCGCGATTTTGACGACCAGGCGCAGATTGGCCTTGATCATCGTGGAACGGGCCTTTCGGTCGCCTTTTTTGATCCTCGCCGCGAGAACAATCTCGTCAGCAGGCGTAAGTAGTTGGATCTGACCGATTTCCCGAAGGTAAATCTTGATCCCGTTTTCGCTCTCTTGTCCTTGGTCGAGTCGCATATCGTGACAGCCCGTACAAAGAAACCAGGCCGTTATTTGGTACATTGAAGCTAGGACTCTGCCACTTTTTGCCCAGCTCCCTTAACAGGCCATACCCTTCCAACTCTCTGACTTACATGGGTTAGATGCCCCAAGCACGCATTTGGTTCAAGAGCAATGAACAGCGGGAGACGGATTTCTCACCGCCTCCCGCTGCCATGCAGAAGAGACTCGTCTACTTCGCGTCTTTGAGGGCCGCCTGTGCCGCCGCCAATCGTGCAATCGGCACGCGGAATGGGCTGCAACTCACGTACGTCAGCCCGATGCGATGGCAGAACTCCACCGAAGACGGTTCGCCACCGTGTTCGCCGCAGATGCCGAGCTTGATGTCGGGACGCGTCTTGCGGCCCTTTTCAATGGCGATCTCCATCAGCTGGCCAACGCCGGCCTGGTCGATTGCCTCAAACGGGTTGCGCTTCACGATTTCGAGTTCCTGATACGCCGGCAGGAACGAGCCGGAATCGTCGCGGCTCATGCCGAGCGTGGTCTGCGTCAGGTCGTTGGTCCCGAAGCTAAAGAACTCCGCGTCCTTCGCGATCTCGTCGGCGCAAAGCGCGCCACGCGGGATTTCGATCATCGTGCCGACCATGTAACTGATCCTGGCCTTTCTTTCCTCCATGACCTGTTTGGCCACGCGATGCACGATCTCCAATTGGTTCTGGAGTTCCTTCGGGAAACCGACGAGCACGATCATGATCTCGGGTTTGACCTTGATGCCTTCCTTTTGGACCTGGAGGGCCGCCTCGATGATTGCACGGGTCTGCATCTCGGTGATTTCGGGGTAGGTGATCCCCAACCGGCAACCGCGATGGCCGAGCATCGGGTTGGCTTCATGCAACGCCGCGACCCGGGCTGCTACCTTCTCGGGGCTGATGCCGAGCTTGTGCGCCGTCTCGCGTTGCGTGTCGCTGTCGTGCGGCAGGAACTCATGCAATGGCGGATCCAACGTGCGAATGGTCACCGGGAAACCTTTCATCGCGCGGAAGATGCCCGCAAAGTCGTCGCGTTGCAGCGGCAACAGTTTGCCCAGCGCGCGCTGGCGGGCTTCCTTGGTCTCGGCGAGGATCATCTCGCGCATTGCGTAGATGCGGTCGCCTTCGAAGAACATATGCTCGGTGCGGCACAGGCCGATGCCTGTCGCGCCGAACGCCATCGCGTTTGCAGCCTGGTCGGGCTGGTCGGCATTGGTGCGGATGTCGAGCCGGCGTAGCTTGTCCGCCCAAGTCATCAGCTTGGCGAATTGCTGATACGTGGGGCTCTGCTTCGCATCGAGCGTCTTGGCGACCAGCACCTGGACAACCTCGGAGGGCGCGGACTTTACCTGGCCCTGATACACTTCACCAAGTGTGCCGTCGATGGAGATGAATTCGCCTTCCTTGATGGTGCGTCCCGCGACCTGCATCACGCGGGCTGTGTAATCGATTGTGATATCCGATGCGCCGCAGACGCATACCTTGCCCATCTGCCGGGCTACCAGCGCCGCGTGGCTGGAAACGCCACCGCGCGCCGTCAGGATGCCTTCCGAGGCGATCATGCCGCGCAAGTCTTCAGGGCTCGTCTCAACGCGTGCCAGAAGCACCTGTTCGCCCTTGTGGGCGCGTGCCACGGCGTCTTCGGCGTTAAATACGACCTTGCCACTGGCCGCTCCGGGACCGGCCGCGAGGCCTTTGCATAGCAACCGGCCGGCTTTCACAGCCGCGTCGCGATCATTCCGGTCAAATACGGGCGCGAGCACCTGTGTCAGCGAATCAGCGGGAACGCGTTTGACGGCTTCCTTCCAGTCGATCAGTTTTTCGTCCACCATTTCGACGGCGATGCGCACGGCGGCCAGGCCGGTGCGTTTGCCGTTGCGGGTCTGGAGCATGTAAAGCTTGTTGTCTTCGACGGTGAACTCGAAGTCCTGCATGTCCTTGAAATGCTTCTCCAATGCGGCGCGGACCTTTTCGAGTTCCGCGTGCGCCTTGGGCATGTCCTGCTTCAACTTGGCGATGGCCTGCGGCGTGCGGACGCCGGCAACGACGTCT
>CAZAQZ010000431.1:0-3215 GCA_964487175.1 uncultured Verrucomicrobiota bacterium
TCTGGCGGGTAACCTGAATTCGGACACGATACCCTACGACAAACTCAGCATCTTTTTTAACGTCGATGGCCGTAGCGGAGATCATACACTCGGGACCAATTACAGCGGCTCCGTTGATTTTGGACGCGTCAACCACTTGGGCACAGGCGGCGCCGAGCTCCAAGATGGCTCTCCCGGACTGACGTTTGATACTGGCTTTAATGCGAATTATTGGATCGGCTCGACCATCGGCGGCGCAGGTCCAGGCCCGACGCTGTACATAAACTATTTAGTGGTCTGCTCGAACTGTTTCGGTGAGTACTTGGGCGACGAAACGCCGAGCAATGGCCCCAACATCTTCATAGACAACAACGCTGGCGACGTCGCGAATGGCCTTCAGGCGTCAATTAATAACAGCAATACGAATGGTGTGGACGGACTCTCAACATGCGCCACGAATGGCACCACCGGCTTGGCGCAGTCAGTCGCGGCAGCATTGGTCACAAACGGCATTGAACTGGCCATCCCGCTGACAACCATCGGCAGTCCGACCGGGCAGGTTTCCATCTGTGCATTCATCACAGATGATCTATATGAAAGCATGTACAACCAGGCCCTCGGGCCTATTTGGGACGGCACCAGCACTTATTGTCTGGGCAGCTTCGGCCAAGCCGACACTGTGGACTTCAGCTCACTTCCCGGGAAGCACCACTTCACGCTGCAGGTTCCCCCGTGCGACACCATTCTGGTCAGTACAAACACCAGTTCGTTCACCTATACCGGTGGCGTGGCTAGTGTGACCGTGCAAAATGTCGGAGGATGCCCATTGACCGTGACCGCCAGTACGAACTGGTTCACGATTACCGGCTCGAGCGGCCTCACCTCAGGCAACGGCTCGTTCACTTACAAGGTGTCGTCCAACAACCTGAGCTTCGCCACAAGGACAGGAAACTTCATCATTACCGATACGGATGCATCCGGAAACATTATAACGCAGACCGTGACCGTTTCAGAAACCGGTCTTCCCGCCCTGCCGTTAAAGGGGATCATTACCGTCGATGGCACGGTGGATCCCGCTTACGGGTGTCCGATTGTCGTACAACAAATCGGCACGCAGTTTGGCAATAGTACCAGCACAAATCTCGAACCTGCGGCCGGTGGCTCCGAATTGGATGCGGCGTACGGAATCGTCCAGAATGGTGTGTTGTACCTCCTCCTTACCGGCAATCTCGAGGGGAATGGCAACGCCATACAGATTTGGTTCATGACCGGGACCAACGGGGAAAATACGCTCACGAATCTGAACGCCGGTCCCGTTGCCATAGGCGGAGACCCTATCAATAGCCTGGCAAGGCAGGGCTTTACCTTTGATCCCGGCTTTGCGCCCAACTACTGGATTGGCGTGAATGCCAATAGCGGCGGCCCTGTCTTCTTCGACTATGCTGAGTTGTGGCCCGCTGCGACCAGCAACGGTTACTATCTGGGCTCGACCTCGACGACGAATGGCACACTCCTCGGTGGTACCAATCCCTACGGCATCGAAGGCACCTTCAACGCCAGCAATACAAATGGTGTCGATGGCACTAGTTGCTCCACGAATGGCTCGGGCGTGGCTCAATCGATAGCGGCGCTCACGGCGACAACCGGTCTTGAACTGGGCATCCCGCTCGGAGCGATTGGCAGCCCAACAGGTACCATCTATATCTGTGTGTTCCTTTCCGGCAGCGGTAATCACGCATACCTGTCGAACCAGTTCCTTCCAGCCATTGCCACGAACAATCCGGCTGGGGGAGACTGCCAGGGCAATCTTACGAATACCAACAACTTCAACCTTGGGCTGATGCCCGGCGCACCGCACTTCTTCGGGGTTGGTCCTGAGATGCGCGTTACCAGCGTCGCGAAATCCGGAAGCAACGTAAACGTCAGTTGGCAGACCGAGGCCAATTCGAACTTCGCCTACCAACTCCAGAGTACTCACGCGTTGTTGGCAACCACGGTGTGGACAAGTGTCGGGTCTCCGACCAACGGGACCGGGTCGATCATCACGCAGACGGATGTCGGCGCCGCTACCAACAAACCAGCGCTGTTTTACCGGGTGCAACAGACTCCGGCGTGTCCGTAAGCGCCGCATGAGATTGATATAGCAGACGAAAAAAAGTCAGGTTGGACCGCAGTCGCGATTCAATGGTCGATAACGGAACGAATTAACCCGCGTTCACGGCCAGATGTAAAAGAGCGGCTGCGGTCCTTTTTTTCCACGCCTGCCTCTGCGTTTGTCTCCCCGGGCCGTGCCGGGAGGGAACATTTGCGAACCCTGGTCAGTCCACCGTGCGCGTGCGGAAATTGGCGCCGTACTTGCGAATGGACTCATAGGCAGGATCGATTTGCGGGCCGTTCAACCATTCGCCGTGGCCGTCCAAATACAGTACGTTGCGGCCCGACTTGCCGTGATTGTCGAATTGATCAAGATCGTGCCGGCAATCGGCCGGGCAATCGCCTTCGCTGTCCCAATGCTCATCGGCCAGCAATAGAAAATCACCACGGTCAGCCAGCGTGAATCCTGCCACGTAAAAGTAACTGATGTTGTACCAATCGAGCGGCGGTTTGCGGACGCGCACGCGTGCGTGGCCCGTGGAACCATCATCGCCGAGCGGTTTTGATGGATCCCCATCCTCCTTATCGCTGGGGCAAACGAAGATCGACGGGTCGGTCGTGTAGCCAAGGCCCAACAACAGGTTGGCGTGCCGGTTAAACCCGATTTCACCGGGTCCGCGCGTCCCGTTGCGCTCCAGTTGGGACATCGCGGGCAGCCAGCCGTGACTGTCGTACGCGTACACTCTCATTGCCTGCCAGATGCTATGGAGATTGTCCAGGCACCGCGCTCGGTTGGCCTGCTCACGCTGCCTGCTGAGCACCGGCAAGGCCAGTGCGATCAGGACGGAGGCAAAAGCGAGGATCGCCAGTGTGTTGGCTTTGCCTGTCGAATGCTTCACGATGCGGCTCCTTCGTGTTGGGGAATCGTGAAATTGAATGTCGCTCCGCAGCCGGGCTGGCTTTCGGCCCAGACTCGGCCCCCGTGTTTCTCGACCGCGCGTTTCACGATGCACAGCCCGATGCCCGTTCCCTCAAATTCCTCCTGCGAGTGCAACCGATGGAATATTTCAAAGATGTGATCGCGGTCCTTGGGCTCGAATCCCACCCCGTTGTCGGTGATGGACAATAGATAACCTCCATTG
>CAZAQZ010000432.1:0-3196 GCA_964487175.1 uncultured Verrucomicrobiota bacterium
CATATTCTTGTTGGGCGGGATGACATGGACGTGATTGGGTTTCACCTCCATCCCGTTGCGCACTTCGACAACGGCCATTCTCGTCGCTTGCGCCAATAAGGCTGTCAACTGGCTTGAATGGGTGGGAGCCAGATGCTGCACCAACACGAAGCCCATGCCCGTGTTTGCAGGCAGCTTTTCCAGCAATTGACGCAATGTTTCCAGGCCGCCTGCCGACGCCCCGATGCCGACAATAGGGAAGGACTTGGTTCGTGTGCGCAATGCGAGTCTCGCCATTGGTTGTGTGCTCCTGCGGACGCCGAACATTGTAGCATGCGGCTCCCGGAGGGTTGAACAAGAAAATGTTTGCGAGGACATGGCCTCAGTATGGAGGCTTCATCTCTATTACTTCTGGCCGCCGCAACAGGCGGCCGATAGTCCCTGTGAGATCGGCCAGCCTTTCACAAGATCGGCGTTGTTGACGTTCGCTTCTTTGGAGCAGACAAGGGTGAAGGAGCCGGCATTTTGGGCGAACCAGCCGATAAGGGGGATTTGGCAGTGGTTCTTGTGCCAGAGGACCCATGACGCTGCCAATGAATGGCGAACCGGGCCAGTTCTTCGCCCGTTTTCAAATGGAGCTTCTCTTTAATGTGCTCACGGTGGGAGGCAACGGTCTTCATGCTCAGATGCAGCTGGTCAGCGATTTCGTGCGTGGCGAAACCGTCACCGATCAGTTGAAACACCTCCAGTTCACGATCGCTCAACTGCTGTGTTGGGGAGGGGGCTTCGCCTTCGGGCTGAACGCCGCCGAGGCGGTTGACGATGGCGTTTTTAACCTTCTCGCTCAAGAATATCTGGCCACGCAGCACCTGGCGGGCCGCCTGCAGCAAAACCTCCGGCGGCTCCCGTTTCATGACATAGCCCTTGGCTCCGGCGTGCAGGCTGCGCTCTGCGTAAAGGGTTTCTTCGTGCATGGACAGCACGAGCGTCGGCAGCCGCGGATGACGCACCTTGATGTCCTTGATCAACTCAACTCCGCTGGTTCCGTTCAGGGCGATGTCCACAATCACGACGTCGGGCCGCCTCTTTTCGATCTCTTCGAGCGCTGTGTGCGCATTGTGTGCCTGGCCGCAGACAACCAGATCAGGTTCCCCATTGATCTTTTGCGCCAACCCTTCGCAAACAATTGGGTGATCATCCACCAACAGCACACGCCGCTTGTCATCGGCAGCCTCTGGTCGTTTTCCACGTTCGCTCTTCATGCTGGCCTCCCTTCGCGAGATACCACCTCGCAGTTCATCGCTATTCCACTTGGTTTGCACCGCTTAAATTCGAGCCGCGCACTGATGGCTCGGGCACGATAGTTCATGTTCTCCAGGCCCATGCCGTTGCCATTGCGCAAGGCCTTGAACAGACCGCGGCCATTGTCCTTCACGCTCAGCAAAACCCCCGCGGTCGTACGCTCCAGTGACACCACGATCCTGGAAGCTTTCCCATGAGTAATGGCGTTGTGGATGGCCTCTTGCGCGATCCGGTAAAGATGCACCGCTGTTTCGTGGTCTGCCACAATCACGCGGCGGCGGCACTTGAATTGGCACGAAATCGAGAACATCAACTGGATCGAAGAAGCCAGCTCATCCAGCGCTGCCATCAATCCCATCTTCCCCACCTTCACCGGGTTGAGCCCCCGGGCGACTTGGCGCGCTTGCTCGGCTGTTTCGCGCGAAAGCCTGGCGATTTGCGCAGCAGCTTTTGCCTCCGGCAGCGACTTTTTTGCGAGGCTGCTTTCCATGGTGCTCGCCATATAAACAATTCCGGTCAATTGCTGGCAGATGCCATCGTGCAGGTCCTGGCCGATTCGCTGTTGTTCCCGCTCGCTGATTTCAAGCAATCTCCGCTCCGCGCGTCGTCGTCCCATCATCTGGCCAATCTGGCTGCAGATGTCTCGCAACATACGTAACAGATGTTTATCCAGCGGCAGAACTTCACGTCTGAAGACCGCGATAACCCCCAACACTTCGCGATTCAGCCCTATCGGAAAGGCAAATCCAGCCCGCAACCCATGCCTGATCATGATGCGGGTCCGTTGGAAGTGCGGGTATTCGGCCAAATCAGGGATCCACATCGGCCTGTTTCGCAACCACACTGTACCCGGGATCCCTTCACCACGGGTCAGGACCACATTCCGCGTGGCTCGTTCCAATTCGGGCAGCGGCTGCGCCGCGGGATGCCATATCTGGGCGCAACTCAACGCAGAGACGGCCATATCGACCCTCCACAACTCACCCCAATCGCATCCAAGGCTCTCGCAAATCGCGCGAAAAATCGCCGGGACGGCCTCGGTCACGCTGGACGATTCTGACAAGGCCTGGGTGGTGGCGTGCTGGGCGCGCAATCGTTGTTCCGCGCGTCGTCTCTCCGTCACGTCCTCGGCCAGGAGCAACAACAGACGCCGCCCTTGAAGGGGAATGGCTGCCGTGTCGATCCTAACGTCGATGCCCCTGCCGTCCTTCTTTCGATGACGAAACACGTGGTCATGTTTGCCCGGCCTGTCCACCTGACGCATCCACGTTTTTCGAACAGATTCTTCAAAGTCCGCGAACCCTTCCGGCGCACTGAGATCAGTGATTCTCATTCGCACCAATTCGTCGCGTGAATACCCGTATTGGCGGACGGCCGCTTCGTTCACTTCGAGGATTTGCAACGTCCGCGTATCACACACGAACCGTGGGTACGGCACCTTCTCAAAGAGGAGTCGATGCAGTTCCTCAGACTCCCCCAACGTATGCAGAGTCTGCTGGATGCGGCCAAGGGCCCGCGGCCGATTGAGTCCGGCATTCTTCCTCGATTCTTGAACAAAACGCGCCCCCACAGCCCCCAAAAATGGCCTGCCATTGTTCACGGATGCTGCTCGCTTGAAATTGGATTGAGACAAGCCTTCTGTCATGTGTCTTCTCTGCGCCCGGCTTAGATTAACCGGAAGCGACAGCCTTCGCAAGTCCAACCTTAGGCGTTCTTCCTATGCCCAAATTGGCGTAAATGCCGATCCGTACGATCGCACGTGCTCCTCATCCAGGCACCCCCGGTCGCGGTTTGGGGTATCCAACTGCAGTTGTTTGGAGTTGCGACCGGGCCCACAACCTGTTAAAAGACGCTTACTTGGAGAATTTTGCGCGCCCGTAGCTCAACTGGATAGAGCGTTGGCCTCCGGAGCCAA
>CAZAQZ010000433.1:0-3196 GCA_964487175.1 uncultured Verrucomicrobiota bacterium
GATCGTGGGCGGCGTGGTATCCACGACAATCACCGTTCCGCTGCAACTGTTGGATCCGCCATAATTGTCCGTGACGATCAAGGTAACCGCGTTCGTGCCCAACCCGTACGGGCCGGGCGGTGACTGGGCAAGCGTGACCTTGCCGCCGGGGTTGGGATCGTACGAGCCGCCGTCAATCGAGGCGCTGGCCGTGCAATTCGTCCCGGCCGACACGGTGACGTTCGTGCAGATGGCGACAGGTGGGGAGCAGACCTGCTGCTGCGCCTCGACCGCACCAATGTCGGTGCCGTCGCTGCCGTTGACAATGCCGGAAGTAACAACCGTCCTGGGCAACCCGCGCTGGTCGGTGGCGGAGCCTGAGAAGTTCGTGCCCGCGTCAATGGCCGGACTGCCGCACAACAGCGCGCAGGTATAGGTCGGCCCGCCGTTGTCCGCGAGCGGGCCGAGCATCGCGTTGGTGTTGGTCAGGTCGGTGGAATTGGTCAACGCGCCGCTGCCGTTGTCGGTGGCCATGTTATAGCCCAGCGAGATGGTGATGGCGGTGCCGCCATTTCCGACAGTCTCAATGTTTGGGTCACCTATCGACGCGGTGTTCTCCAGGATCGTGCTTCCGATGGTGAGGGTCGATGTTGTGCCGCTAAAAGCATCCGCGTTGTAGATGCCGCCACCTAATTCGGCCGAGTTCCCGTTAATGGTGCTGTTGAGGACGGTGGCCGACCCCCCGCTATCGTTGCCAATACCGCCACCGTCGAAGTCGGCGTGGTTGCCGACGACGCTGCTGTTGAGAATCTCCACGGTGCCACCATTGTTATGGATGCCGCCGCCAGAGCCACTGGAACCGGCCACGTTGCTGCAGATGGTACTGTTGAGGACCGTCAGGTTTCCGGATACATCCACATAAATACCTCCGCCAAAGCCATGGCCAGTGAACGAGTTTCCGATCACGAGGCTGTTGACGAGCGTGAGCGTTCCCTGGTCGTAAATGCCGCCGCCATCGCTTTCGGGAGCGCTACTGCCGATCATGTTTCCGACTACGGTGCAGTTGCTGACCGTCAGATTGCCCTGCGGGTTGAAGATGCCGCCACCTTCGGGTGTAAGATTGCTATTGTCGAATCCGTTGGAGACGGTCAGGCCGGCGATGGTCACGGTCAGGCTGCCGTCGATCGCGAAGACGCGGTTGGTGACGTTCGGATAATTGCCATTCACGGTCACATTCGTGGCGCCGGGGCCGTAGATGTTCAGGTCGCTGGAAACGACCAGTTCGCCGCCAGTCAGCGTGATCGTGCCGTAGGCACTCGGGGCGAACAGGATCGTGTTGGACACGGCGCAATCATTGCCGTCGAGAATGGCTTGGCGCAGGCTGCCGGGGCCGCTGTCGTTGTCGTTGATCACAACCCGCACCGTCGGGCAGATCGTGCCGGAAGTCACCAGGACACCGTTGCTGCCTGACGGGCCGCCCCGGCCACCGCTTCCGGCCGCCAGATCCACATGTGTCGTCACGTCCGATCCTTCGACGACAATTGTCGTGTCCGCGAAAATGCCGATGCGTCCGCCGCCGCCGCCGCCTGTTGCGACTTTGCCGAGGGGGCCACCGGCGCCGCCCGCCGCGCTCAGCGTGCTGGATCCCCAAAGGGTGATCAGGTTGGCCTGGATCAATATCCCGCCTCCCGCGCCGCCGCCGCCGCCAATAGTGGTATTCCCCGCTCCGCTGTCGCCGCCGTTGGCCAGCACGGAGCCGCTAATGACTAGTTGACCCACGGCGCCGATTTCCACCGCACCGCCGCCACCGCCGCCACCAGCACTGCCGGGGAGCGGGTCCGGACTTTGAACGGAAACACCGCCTCCTCCGCCGCCGCCGCTGCCGCCTTGCAACTGAGCGGCAATGTCGCCGTACGCCGTCCCACCGGCTGCTGTGGTGCCGTGGCCGGCTCCGGCTCCGCCATTGCCTCCGAACGCGCCGCCTCCGCCCGCGTTATCTAACCCGAGGCCTCCGCTGCCTGCTCCGCCGGACACCACCGCACCGCCGTTGCCCCCGTTGCCGCCCGAGCTCTCGTCACCTGTGGAGGCGTTCCCCCCATTGTCGCCATTGACAAAACCGACGCCGCCGCTGCCCCCTGCGCCGGCGATACTGGACAGGCTGGATCCGGGAGGTGAGATCACGGTCGGACCCGGTACGCCGATCGGGGCGAAAGCGGATCCACCGCCGCCACCGCCGCCGCCGCCGCCGGGGCCGGCCGCGCCGCCGTCGCTGCCAGCTTCCATGACGTTAGTGCCAGAATCGTCGGCCCCCGCAGCGCCGCTGACATCGACCACGCCGGCAACCGTCACATTGGACCGTGACAACAGGGCCACCGGCCGCGACCCGCTGTCTTGCACACCCACGACAGTCACATTGGTCGGAATGACAATGTTATCGAATGTGAACACCGCCACGCCCGACGAGAATACCCCATGGATCGTGGTCGAGTCCGGCAGAGTCAGGATCGGCGTTGAGTTGCTGACGCTGGTGTCGATGCTGTAGACCCCGGCGGTGGTGAACGGATTGGCCCCCAGCGAGGTGAAACTGCCGGGATTGAGCAGGCTGCTCGATGCGACGGCTTTGGCCGGGCGCGGCGCGGCAATCAGCGCGCAAAACAAGACAAGTGCGGCGATGAGTTTAATCCAGTCTACGAAAGGATTGAAAGTCCTGTAAACGCGCATAGCCAGTCTCCTGTGTGCGCATTGGAAAGCGGTGACTCCGGGTTCCGTTGTCAACGCCATCCAATGACACTGTCAAAGTTCGTTATCTCGCGATCATGAGAGCTTTGGTGCGACCCGCAGCTGAGTCGTGAGTGTAGAGACAAGCCTGATGCGATTCAAGTCAAATTGCTCGTGGAAGCCATAGAAATTCTTGGCTGCAAGGCAACTCGAGCCCCTCGCCTGGAAGCCTTATCCCAGCCACGGGGCTCTGCTGACTTTAACAACCTTCGGCGGAGCAAACAGGCCGCAAGGGTTTTATCGGTTTGCCATTACGCCTTAAAAGCCGTCCATCCCAAACGCTGCGCCCGCCGCATCTCGCCCACGCCGACCAACTGCGTTTCTCGCCGCCAAACCACTCGACAATCTTCCCATCGCGGGCTAGCGTATTTGCTCCCATTAGGAACAAAGGTCCCTTGAGAAGGAGGGTGGGTATGCAATGCAAGAACCATCCAGACGT
>CAZAQZ010000434.1:0-3193 GCA_964487175.1 uncultured Verrucomicrobiota bacterium
GCACGACGCTGTCCGCGCCGTTATGCTGTTCGGGATGATTGATGTACGGGCCGCCAGCTATGGCGCACGCGCCCACAGCGATGACAATCTTCGGTGCTGGCACCGCATCGTACGCCTTCTTCAACGCCAGCCGCATGTTCTCGGTCACGGGTCCGGTAATGAGCAGGCCGTCCGCGTGACGCGGCGAGGCAACCACTTGGATACCAAGCCGACCGAGGTCGAAGACGATAGTGCTCAACACGTTCACATCGGCCTCGCAGCCGTTGCACCCGCCAGCGCTAACCTGTCGCAGTTTCAGCGACCGACCGAACAGTCGCCGCGTTTTTTTGTCGAGCGCCTCCGCCAGCTTGAGACTCTCGCCACATAAAACGAGGTCATCACGCTTGCGTGCCGCCAAGCGAAAGTCCTGCGTGTAATGGATCGCCTGTTCCGGACACGCCTCAACACAGTCGGTGCAAAACAAACACCGACCCAGATCCAGTCGCAGCCCTTTGCCATCAATCGTGATCGCGTCGGTTGGACACTCCTCGGCGCAGTCGCGGCAGCCAACCGGGCACTTCGATTGATCCACGACCGGCAGTCCGCGAAACCGGCCGGACAGAGTCGGCTGCCCCTTCGGAAACGGAATCGTGCGATGGCCTTGTTGCCAGCGTGCTAAAAGGATACTCAACATACAATCACCTCAAAGGTCGTGTCCGCAGTAGGACAGGTTGAAGCTCTTATTGCACAACGGAAAATCGGAGATCTGCTGGTTGCGCAACGCCATCGCCAGCCCCATCCAGTTGTGGAAGGACGGGTCGATCACCTTGTAGCGGGCGAATCGGCCGCGCTCGTCCGTCATGGCCACATGGCAAATCTTACCGCGCCAGCCTTCCACCAGCGACACGATGAACGTATCGGCGGCCAGTTCGCCTGGCTTTGTTCGCTTTGTCCCGCCAGCCAGCATCTGCAATTGCTCGCGAACGAAATCCGCTGACCGTTGGATTTCAAGCCAGCGCACGTAAGCTCGCGCGAAAACATCCCCCGTGTTGGTTGTCGATACCGGAATGTGCGAGAAGCGGAAGATGCCCAGTGGGAAATCATGACGAGCATCGCACTCCGCGCCGCAGGCCCGCGCCACTGGGCCGACCAGGCCAAGTTGTTCACAGACCTCCAAGGATACTTTGCCGGTATCTTCAAAGCGGCTCATCACCGATGGCGAATCCCAGAGCAGGTTGACGGCATTGGTGACATCGCGCAGGGCGTTCCCCAAACTCGCCAGCAGTTCCTCAACGCGCGTTTCATCCACGTCCAACCCCACCCCGCCCGGCCGAACCAGTCCACGCCCAAACCGGCTGCCGCAGAGGCGTGCGGTCATGTTGAGGAAGTCACCGCGTAATCGTCCGCAGTACGAAGCCGTTGGCAGAAACCCCACGTCACCCGCCAGCGCACCGAGGTCGCCGGTGTGATTAGCCAGCCGCTCCAGTTCCAGCGCCACGCCGCGCAACACTTGAGAGCGCGCAGGCACCTTGCAGCCGGCCAGACCTTCGACAGCCTGACAGTACGCTGTTGCGTGGCCCACCGTCGTATCGCCCGCGAGCGTTTCCATGTAATGAATCGTGCGCTTGTTCGGCCCTCCCACGAGCGCCCGCTCCACGCCGCGATGCTGGTAGCCTAGCGAGGTTTCCAAGTGAAACACTTGTTCACCGTGACACTGGAAACGGAAGTGTCCCGACTCGATTACCCCGGCGTGAATTGGGCCGACGGCAACCTCGTGAACTTCTTCGCCTTCGACCCGGTAAAAGTCCATGACGCCCACAAGCGGCTGCTCGTTGATCGCCCGATCCCAGGCGTCATGGCCGGGACGCTGCGATTTGACGAAGCGCACGGGCTTGAGCCACGGATGTCCTTCGGGTCGCACGCCAAATTGTTCGGCAATCTCGCGTTCGAACAAATGCACCTGCGGACAATCCGGTGTCAGCGATGGGAAAACGTCGCCACGCACTCGCGTTTTCGTGGCGTGAAGTTGGCCGCCTTCGCGGACCGCCAGAACCGCGTAGATATCCACCGATTCCTCCACATTCGGCGCATGACCGAACATCGCGGCTACATGCGCGCCGCCCGCCACGCCATCGAGGACCGCGCTGCGGAACTGTGGCCAGTCCAAGTTCGGGATTTCCTGGCGCGGGCGCGCCACTCCGTTTTGCAAAGTCAACAGGTGAGAGCCGTTACTCATCGTCCCCCCTCCACGAACGCTGCCGCATTCCGCAACAGTGATTCCAGTGGCGGCGGAATGTAAACACCCAGCAGCAGCACCAATCCCAGGAACACCAGGATCGGCACGACGACCTGCGGATGATCGTGATAGTCTGTCGCCGCCGCCTGCGCTGAGGGCGTTCCCTGAACCACTCGCAGGACTGTTGCCCCCATGCCGACGAACACAATCGCCAGCAGCATCAGGAACAGCCCGGCGACAACGAACTTTCCGCTGCTGATGGTGCCGTTCAGAATGGTGAACTCGCTGATGAATGGTCCGCCCGGCGGCGAGCCGGTAATCGCGAGAAACCCGGCTAGAAACAGTGAGCCGGACACCGGCAGCCGGCGAATCGCGCCGCGCACATCGTCAGTGAGCTTGCTATCATAAGCGCGGTGGATGTTCCCCGCCGAGAGAAACAGCACGCCCTTGGTCAGTCCGTTGGTGAGCAGATGCAATAACGCGCCGAACGTCGCCAGCCCACCGATGCCGATGCCCAGCACCAGAATGCCCATGTGCTCAACGCTGGAGTAAGCCAGCATCCGCTTGAAATCGCGCTGCCGTACCACGAACACCGCCGCAACCGCCATCGATAGAAGTCCCACGAAAATCATGATCTCGCGCGCGAACTCCGCCTCGTGCGCGGCCCGGCAGATTTGAAAGAACCGCAGGATCGCCAGAAACGCGCAACTGGTGACGCCGCCCGCCAGAAGCGCCCCGACCAATCCCGGCGCTTCGCCATACGCATCCGGTTTCCATGTGTGCATGGGCGCCAGTCCCATCTTCGTACCGTAGCCCACCAGCAACAGCACAAACGCTGCGTGGAGCCAAGGACGTGAAAGCTGCGGTGCCAACGTCACGAGATCGTCGAACAACAGCGTCGATTTCAGCCCCTCGTGCAGGGACGAATAGGCGAGGAAGAATGATCCAAGGAGCGCGAGGGCGATTCCCACTGAACCA
>CAZAQZ010000435.1:0-3190 GCA_964487175.1 uncultured Verrucomicrobiota bacterium
CCACTCTATCAGCCTTTGGCCGGTTTGGGTAGTCCCCTTCCCCATTTTTCGGCGGGGGTAAAAACGCCGAAACGGGAATGCGTTATGACTGGAAATGCGAAGCGCCCGGTAGCGTCGCCGGGCGCCTCTACTCTGTCGCGCCTTATTATGGAGTCTGCAATCGGGCGCGGTAATAATGATTGGTGTGCAGCGCACCACCGGGATCGATGACCTGGGCAATTCCATCAATGCCTGGAATATTGTTCGTCACGGTCGCCCAGACGCCAGTCGTCAGGCCATCGGTGGATTCCAGCATATAGATCTTATTGTGGACACTGGTGAAACTGACGATGTCGTCGCTGCCTGACGGCTGGATTGCCGTGATCATGAACAGGGACGCCGGATTCGTCGGATCAAGTCCCGCCAGATACTTGAACAGGTTGTTCTGGCCCGTGCCATCGGCGTCGCAGGTGGCGCAGGAGAGTGAGTTGGTGGAAGTGCCGTTGCTGCTAATGTTCGAGAAGTACTGGATGCGCCACGCGTCCGAAATTCCGTCGCCGACGGAGTCCCCGTTCAGCAATTGCACGCCGAACGCCAGCGACTGGTCATTGAAGGTGAACTGGTATTGGCCGTTGAGCACCCCGTTGATCACGATATTCGTCGGCGGGGAATTCGGCGCTGCAGTACCGGACAGAGGCAAGGCAAACTGTGTCTGACCACCATTGTTTTCACCCCAGTTGATGCCCCAGGTGCCGTTGGCGGCAAACTTGAATTGCAGGTTGGTGACGCTGGTGAAGCTGATCGTGGACTGCCAGGTGTCATCGGACACCAATTGCATGACGTTGTTGGACGGGCTCCAGCCGTTGTAGGTGCCCGGCACGTAAATGGCGCTATACGGACTGGCCAGCAGTGGCGTGACGCTGTAGGCTAGCGTCTGATCGTTGAACGTGAATTGGTAGAGGCCGTTGTAGACACCGGACTGCAGGATGTTCGTCGTCGAATTGAGCAAGGCCACACCCGTCATCGGCAATGTCTGCGCACTGGTCGTGCCGCCCCAATTCGTGCTCCAATTGTTATTGGCGGCGAACTTGAACTGGAAGTTGGTGCCGCTGCCGATACTGAGGTCGCCCTGCCAGGTGTTGGACGCGACGAGCGTCATGTTTGTCGCGAGCTGGTTCCATCCGTTGAACGTCCCGGCGACAGTCATGCTGTTATACGGGTCGCTGGTATTCCAATCGACCTGGATGGTTTGCGCGGCGGTGGTTTCAATCACGCGGACGGCCAGTTTGCCGTCGGTTGTCATGAACCAGCACGGCAATGGCGCGTTGAACATCGCCGTGGCCGCATTGGTGATCGGCGTCCCGTTTAGAAGGACGTCCATCACTGGCTGCGGATTGTAGACGTACACATTGTTCGTGCGAAGACCCCCGCCGTACGGGTTGTAGGAACCCTGGCGTGCGCCAATGGTGAAGATCCAGTTGCCGGAGGTGCGGGAACTGGTGTATGTCGTCATCGCATAAACACCGTTGGTGAAATCCCAGCCGTCTCCCGCATCTTCATACGAGGTGAAAGATGAGGTGCCCTCCGGCCAGCAGTTAATGTCTTTGTATCCAGGTTGAAATTGATTGGCGTATTGCATGGACGGGCCCATGGGAATGATGGCGCCTCCGCGCATAAACAACGGCAGCGTGCCCAGTGGAGCGTTCACAGTGACGGTCTGACCGCCGCCATACTTGACCCCCGTCGGGTAATAGTACCAGTCATCCGGCCAGGGCAGATACACGGTCCGGGTGGTGCTGCCCTGTGTGTAGACCGGCGCGGCCAGCAAAAAGTCGCCGACCAGGAAATCATACTCGTTGAGGGAATTGTAGCTGTTGCCGCTGTTCAGGCCCAAAGTGTTGTTGTCCGTGTAGTAATTGAAGTACACCGGCGTGTTCATCGGAATGCCGTTGACCGTTGCATTGTACATCAACGTGTACAGATACGGCATGAGCTCGTAGCGGAACTGGATATTATTGCGCATCAGACTGCAGTAATCCGTTCCATCAGCGCTCGGGTAATTCTGCGACGGGTTGAACCGCCACGGCTCGCGGCCCTGATTGCCATCCGGCCAGAGGTTCCCGCTGTTGGCGTCGCCATTTTGTGAGTGATTGCGATAAAACGGCATCACCGAGCCGGCCTCATACCAGCGCTCCAGTAACTCGCCCGCGACGCTTCCGACGAAACCACCGAGATCATGCCCGAACCGGCCCTGGCCGGAAATCATTGTATTGACGCCGAGTCGAATGCAGACCGGTAAACGGCCCCAATCGGCGGTCGTGTCGCCACTCCAACCGATTGCATACCGTTGGCTGCCCGCGTTGCCGGAACGGCTCAGGACAACCGGCCGCTTATTCGGATACGCATCCAGCAACGCCGTATAACTGGAAAGAGATGAGCGAAGCCCAAAATAATTGCGTTCGTTTGACCATTGGCGTCGCGTATCGGTCAAGGACGTGCCAAAAGCGCCGTCGTCCCACAACGTCGCATTCAGTGGAATTTGCAAACCGTTTTGACCTCCTTCCTCCGGGTCCGTCAGATCGTTCCAGATACCGCCAAAAGGAACATTCTGGAACCAGTTTGCCTGGCGGGCTTCCCAACGGTTCCGCGCCGGAGTGCTGCTGTAGTCGAACCATGAAACATTGCCGACGTAAATGCTCTCTGTCACCGGACCGCCGCCGTTCACATGGATGAAATCGTTGCTGGCCGCCGTCGCCGTGTAAAACGGATCGTTCGGTTCGAGCCACGGTTCGATCAGCGGAATCAGCTTCACTCCGAACACCTGGCATGATGACACCATGCTGGCCGGATTTGGATACCCAGCGGAATCCATCGTCAATTGATGCAACTGGCCGGAATTAATATTATTCGCGCCAGTCGAGTCCATGTAATCGATGTCGAGATACACGGCGTCCAGGGGAATGTTGCTCGCTGTCGCCGTGCTGGCGATATACTCGACCCAGCTCTGGTTGTAATAAGCAAACCGGCTGAGATGATGGCCCAGTGCCCATTTCGGCAGCATCGACGGCCGCCCTGTCAATTCTGCGTAGGTGTTGATGACGGACTTCATCGTGTGATTCGTGCCGCCGCCGAAAAAGTAATAATCCATTTGTCCGTCGGCTGCTTCAAAGGAGAAGTCCGTCGACGTTTGCGTCCCGAACCGGAACGTCGA
>CAZAQZ010000436.1:0-3173 GCA_964487175.1 uncultured Verrucomicrobiota bacterium
GGATTCCCAGTAGAAAACGCGATGTTGTCTCGGGCTGTTCCTCGATGATTCTGTCAATCGCCTGCTTGGTGACCTTCAGCAGCTTACAGTCGCGGTTGGCCACGACATCGGCTGAACGAGGCCGCTGATCGACCGGGGGCATTTCGCCGAAAAAGTCGCCGGTCTCCAGCATTGCGAGCATCGTTTCCCGGCCTTCAATGAACTCGCTGACGCGCACTTCGCCGTCGAGAAGGAGGGACATACAGTCCCGCAGATCATTGGACTTGATAGCAGTCTGGTTCACCTTAACTTCGATCGGTTCCAGCGAATCGGCGAAGACGGGCGCTTGTTCTTCGGTCATACGAGCGAAGAGCTTCAGGCGCTTGAGTTGGTCCGGGCTGAAGATGGGATTGCGTGATTGGTTCGCTTGCATGTGCCCACCCTTCGTCATCCAGATGGTTTGCATTGGCCGCGTGAAAACGAGCCAAAATTTGCCCCCCTTGAGGGGCAGCTTCGCATGCATCCGGGATTTGCGACCGGAGCCCGGGTTGATGGAGAAACTTCTTGTGTTAGGAGCGGCTTTGGTTATAACTCAGCCGTCTGTTGGGCTGGGAGAACACAGGCGATTGGCTGGCTCTTACACTTGGTTCAAGTGCGTGGCGAGAACCGTCCATATAGTGGGAATGACTGGATTCACGGCTTGTGTCGCACACTTTCTTCTGCGATGGCGGCTGCCAACTGTTCGCGCAAAAGGATGCATCAGAAGGGTGCGCATTCAGTGAGACTGTCCAGCCTGTTTGACAAGTCATGGCGGCTGGTGTTCTACGCTTTTGTCGGGCTGGCGGTTCCCTTGTGCGCGCAGGAATTGGCAGCCCCTCCGTTGCGGCTGCCGCTGCCGACAGGCACGCTTTCCTCAATGCCGCGCCTGTATGTGCGCGCGTTTCGATTCGAAGGCAATCGGGTGTTCTCCTCACAGGAACTGGCTAAAGTCATTGCGCCCTATGTGGGCAGGGAAATCACCAGCGCTGAGCTGGAGGACGCCCGCCGCGCCGTTACGGATTTTTACACCAGCCGCGGATATATCAACTCCGGGGCCATTCTGCCAGATCAGGATCCACGGGATGGTGTGGTAACGATGCGGATTACCGAGGGCGTGGTCTCCGCGACGAAGATTTCGGGCAACAAGTGGCTCCGTGACAGTTACATCAGGGACAGGATCCAAAGGTGGTCAGGGCCGCCATTAAACATCAACGAGTTGAGGGACGGCCTGCAACTCTTGAGGCAAAACCCGAATGTGGGGCAGATTAATGCAGAACTCAGGCCAGGCGCAACGGCTGGGGAGGGCGTGCTGGATGTCCGGCTTCAGGACCAGATTCCGTTTCGATTGGGGCTTCAAGCGGACAACAACCGACCGCCGAGCGTGGGCGCCGATGAGATCCTGATGGTGGCGGGAGACGGCAACCTGACTGGCCACAGTGATCCGCTCGAGGTTTGGTACGGCATTGCCGAAGGAGGCAACAACGGCTTCAGGTTTTCCGAGTTCGATAACGCTTCGGCGTCCTACCTGATTCCGGTGACGCAGTATGACACGGCGCTTCGGTTCTACGGCAGCAAGAATGATTACACCGTGATCGAAGCACCGTTCAACTCACTGGACATCACCAGTCAATCGTATCGCGTGGGCGCGACCATTCGCCAGCCTGTGTACCAGACGGCGAACCGCGAACTGGCTTTGTCCGTCACCTTCGAACGGGAACATAGCAAAACGTTTTTGGGGGGGGCGTCCTACGATGTCAGTCCGGGAACGACCAATGGGATCATGGATATCTCCGCCCTGCGCATTGCCCAGGAATGGATTGACCGGAATCAGAATCACGTATTGGCACTGCGCTCGACGTTTAGTGTGGGACTCGATGCGTTCAACGTGACCGATATCGGAACGAACCGGAATGCGAAATTCTTCGCCTGGCTTGGACAGGCGCAGTACGTGCGCCGGCTGTTCGGAACACTCAACCAACTAATCCTGCGCACCAATGTTCAGTTGACCGACCGTCCGCTGCTGTCGTTGGAGCAATTCACTCTAGGCGGTCCCGACAGCGTTCGCGGGTACCGGGTCGATCAGATCGTCAGTGACGAAGGGGTGTCCAGTTCCGTTGAGCTACGCTTGCCGGTGTTGTACAGCAGGACGGGCACGCCCGTCGTACAATTTGCTCCCTTTTTCGACATAGGCAGTGCCTGGGACATTGGAGAAAGCACACAGGAGCCCGGAACAATCTGCAGCGCTGGCGTGGGGTTGCTGGTCACACCGAACCGGCACGTGAACGCCCAACTATACTGGGGCCACGGCTTTCAGAGGATCAAAACTCCCGACAACGACCTGCAGGATCTTGGCCTGTATTTCAAGGTCAACTGTGAAGCTTTTTAAGGCGGTTGCCTAGTCGCCCGCACGGGAGACAGCGTACGCGGCTGCGTTGGTCAGTCCCACTTGTTCCAGCAATTCAGCACGCTCCTCCTGCAATGGCTTGTTGCCCGGGCGCGCTTCGATCAGGTCTGATTCCGTGGCCAGAGTATCGAGCCAAATGCCTTCCGCGGCATAGAGGGACGGCAACTCGTCCTTGGTGGCGCCAGCAAGGCGCGATTTCAGCGACTCTGAAGGCTCCACTCGTTTAATCCATCCACTGGCGATGACGTCCTTCGAGCGGCTTTCTTGATCGGCGATGAGTGCCACGACCCACTCGTATTCAACACCGGGCAACAGCTTGACGTTGTGCTCGGCCAGATTCAACCGTTGGATCCCAGCTGCTCGAGCGTTGGGAAGGCGGACCAGGAGCAACGGCTGAATGGTGTTGTTCGCCAGGAGCGTAAACTCAAACGTCACGTTCGCTGGCTCTGACTGATACCAGAACAGGGAGGGTTGTTCCTGAACGGTAAGGCCCGTGTGATCCGGGGTCAGAACAGTCAATGAGATCAGGGAAACCCCACTGCCGCGCGACCCTCCGTCAATGCGGACCGCAGGGGCGCCGCGCAGCGGTGGATTGTACACGATTCTTGTCCTGACCGGGGTGACTGGCGGGGGGAGCGGCGCTTGGTTGGACGGCCCGACTTCCTTGGTTTTCTCGGTGGAAACCGAGGGCGGAGTCTGGTTGGTGACTTCCCCGGAATACAACAGGCACGGAACCATAATACCCAGTGCC
>CAZAQZ010000437.1:0-3168 GCA_964487175.1 uncultured Verrucomicrobiota bacterium
GGTCCCAGACAACAATGTTGGTCGGGGACACCCCGGCCGCACGCAGCCCATCAATGACTGCATCGACCAGGGCCAGTCGCGTCACCTGGATCGGGGCGCTTTGCGTGTTGATCTTGATTCCAACCACGTCGTTGCTGGAGACGAATTCACCCCATGCTGCCGCGTCATCAGGTCGCCCGGTCAGCTTTTGGATCCCGGCCGAGACCATCGCCCGTACCTTGTCCGCGTCCACAGTGAAGGCGGTCACTGCGGCCGTATTGCGAACCAGGACAACGCGGCTTTTGGGGCCGTTGGCGGCGATGCTGGTGGTTGATTGGGCCATGCCATTCGACGCAACCGCCGTAGCGGCTGCTGCCCAAAGTGCGATGGCCCACCGGCTGATCATGACGGCATCATGGAGTTTGAACTGCGGAATTGCAAGAAACCTCAGGGCACCCGGAATAGGACCAGGCAGAAGCCCGGCCGCGGCAAGCGTGTAAGGAAAAACCTTACAGGTACGTAGGGGAATCCCCTACAGACACGTCAGGGAAAACCTTACAACAAAATCAGGGTGTGCCCTGATTGTGGAGGCCGCGTCCGTTCGAATAGTCTCAGGCGTTCGGTTGTGGTGGGGAACCGCCACGGCTTCGGAAAGACCGATGCGGACTGAATGAATTGCCAACGCTTTGGATTGCATTGGCATGTGTCGTCCTTGTGGCAGCGGCGTTATTGCGCGCTGCCTTCATGTTTATGAGTGTTTTCGGCGAAATAACCAGTTTCGTGTCACGCGTCGGTGGCGTCAACAGTGTGGGCATGACGTCTGTTTGTGTGATGACTCTCTCCTGGGTTCTGTGCGCTTCTACCCTAGCGCTGGATATCCTCACCGTATCACACGGACAGCGGACCGCTCGCAGATAGTTGATGCCACCTACCCGAGGCATGGATCGTTCGCAACGAGAGGTACGATCAATGAGGGGAAGTGCCACGGCCAGGCCGGATTGATTGTGAAGCCTTCGGTCCGCTAGAACTTCATCGACATCAGAAATTCCACGTTGGACTTGGTCTTCTTCAGTTTTTCGACAATCAACTCCATCGCTTCAACCGGCGGCACTCCGCTGAGCGCCTTGCGCAGGATGTAGATCCGCTCCAGCTCGTCGGGGTGGTAGAGCAATTCCTCCTTGCGCGTCCCTGACTTCTCGATGTTGATCGCCGGAAAGATGCGCTTGTCCACCAGATGGCGGTCGAGGGACAGCTCCATATTGCCCGTGCCCTTGAACTCTTCAAAAATGACTTCATCCATGCGCGAGCCGGTATCCACCAGCGCGGTGGCCATGATCGTGAGCGACCCGCCTTCCTCGATGTTACGGGCGGAACCGAAAAACCGCTTGGGCTTGTGCAACGCATTGGCGTCCACGCCGCCGGAGAGAATCTTCCCGGAATGCGGCTGCAATGTGTTGTAGGCGCGCGCCAGACGGGTAATCGAATCCAGCAGGATGACGACGTCCTTCTTGTGTTCGACCAGCCGCTTGGCCTTTTCCAGCACCATCTCGGCGACCTGCGCGTGCCGCTCGGGTGGTTCGTCGAAGGTGGAACTGATCACCTCGGCATTGACCGTGCGCTTGAAATCCGTGACTTCCTCGGGACGTTCGTCGATCAGCAGCACGATGATGATCGCTTCCGGATTGTTGGTGACAATGCCGTTGGCGATTTTCTGCAGCAGGATGGTTTTGCCCGTGCGCGGCGGCGCGACAATCAGGCCGCGTTGTCCCTTGCCGATGGGGCAGAACAGATCCATCACGCGGCTGTTGATCTCCTCCGACTTTGTTTCCAAAATAAACCGGCTGGTTGGAAACAGCGGCGTGAGATTGTCGAACATGATCTTTTCTTTGGCCTTCTCGGGATCTTCACGATTGACCGATTGGACCTTCAACAGCGCGAAGAACCGTTCCTTATCCTTTGGCGGCCGGACCTGGCCGGACACCACGTCACCGGTCTGCAGTTCGAACCGGCGAATTTGCGAGGGCGACACGTAAATGTCTTCGGGGCAGGGCAGATAATTGTAGCTCGGCGAACGCAGGAACCCGAAGCCGTCAGGCAAAATCTCGAGCACGCCTTCGCCAAACATGGACCCATTGCGTTCGGCGTTCTTCTTGAGAATCTCGTGGATGATCTCGTGCTTCTTCAGCGTGGCCACTGTTTCAACCGCGAGGTCACGCGCCATCTTTTGCAGCGCGATCATGGACATCTTCTGCAGCTCGCTCAGGTCCAGGATTTCGCCGGCCGGCGCCTGACCGGGTTTGCGCTCCGGCGCGGGCTCGTTCTCGACGACTGCAACAGGCGGTTCGATTGTCTCGACGGAAGTGGCTGACGCGCCGCCTTCGTAGGGACTCGTGGTCGAAACCTCTTTCGACTCCGCCGCGTCCGATGGCTGGGGTGTTCGTTCGCTCGATTTGCTAGTTTTTACCCGGGGCATGATGACTCTCCTTGATGGTTGCCCAAATGATGTCGGCTTGCTCCGCCAGCACGGCGAGCGAGCCGTCATTCCAAATCACAAAATCCGCCTTGTCCATTTTCTTTTGAATCGGCCACTGCGCCTGGACCCGGGCGCGCGCCTGCGTCACATTCAATCCTTTGGCGGCCAGCCGCGACAATTGCGTCTGCTCGCTGGCGGCGACGACGACCACTTGATCAAATTCATTTTCCACTCCCACTTCGTAGAGCAAGGGGATCGACAGGACCACCACGTCGGCCTGTCCGCTGCGCTCAATCTCGCCAACGGCCGCCTTCCACATCTGATCGACGGCCGGATGCACGATTTGATTCAATACGAGCCGTTTCTGTTCATTCGCGAACACGATCTCGCCGAGGCGTGCACGGTTGATGGTGCCGTTCTTGTCGAGGATCTCGTTTCCAAACGTCTTCACAATAGCAGCGTACGTAGGAGTCTCAGGCCGAAGTGTTTGGTGCGCCAGTTCATCGGCGTCGATCACTGCGGCGCCTGCCTCGCGCCAGCGGGTGGCGACGGTGGATTTGCCCGAGGCGATCCCGCCCGTGAGACCCAGTTTAATTAATGTCTTCCGAACCGCCATGAATTCTTGACCCCTGCCAAGTGTATTGGATGGTAAATCTCGAAAAATGTTCCGGGGTGGTGACTCAGGAGACCGGCGATTCAACTGTCAACTGGCCCAC
>CAZAQZ010000438.1:0-3162 GCA_964487175.1 uncultured Verrucomicrobiota bacterium
CGTTGGTCGAGACGATGACGGGAACCTCGGCGTCGTCAGCGGAGACGAGAAGTGTACCGATAAGGATGGGATAGAGACGGTGCCAAATCTCACCAACTAGGAACAACAACGGTGCTGTATTTTCAGTTTGGGCCGTGCTCCAGACCATTGCGAGTTCGGACAACGTGCCAACTCCGCCATCGAGAACCACGACCGCCCTGGTGGAAAGAATGTGGTCCGCGCGGCTGGCGAAATTCTCACACCACCACAGTTCGTCATGCGACTCGTCTGGTGCTAAATCAGTCCACGTGGAGATTGGAAGGCCGACAGTACTGCCCCCGACGGACTTCGCGCCTCGAGCCGCCGCCGCCATCAGTCCGCGATAGCCGCCAGTGACAACCGTCCATCGGGCGTCGGCCAACCTTCGACCTAAGTCGAAGGCACCTTCCCAACGGGGATCATCCTCACTGATCTGCGCGGATCCAACGACGGTCACGAAGCGATTCACCGTCGGCGCAGGGTCGTTCACGATCGCCGCGTTCTGCGACGGTTCGCACTCTTAGAAGTTCGTAACTCTGCTTTTGTGGTGGCGAAAGTACCCACATGGGCCAACGCTTCATCCAGGGCAATCTCGAGGCATTTAGTATCGCGATCGACTTCGGCTAGTAGGAGCCCACCCTGGAGGCTGGCGAGCACGCTCGTCGCAAGAGCCTCGGGGTCTGCGTCGGGGCGAAGTACTCCCCGCTCAACCATATGAGCGATGCCGTCGGCGATGAGCTGGCGCCACGACGAAAAGATCTCGACGAGTTGGGTGCGGGCGTCTTCGTCAACGTCGATCAGTCCACTCGCCAGCGTCGCCAGTGGACATCCACTTCGACATGATCGTGCCGCTTGGCGGGACACGATCATGTCACGCCAGCGTTTAAGTTGGTTCAAACTGTCGAGTGATTCGAATGTTGGCCGGTGGTTGCCGAGGACTCGCTCTCGTTGGCACTGGATGACCGCATGCACGAGTTGACTCTTGTCGACGAAGTAGTGGTAGAGCTGAGACTTGCTCGTGCCGGTCGCAGCTCGAACGTCGTCGAGACTGACCTCGCCGACACCTCGCTCGAATATCAAGTCCGTTGTCGCGTCGATGATGCGCTGTCGCATCTCTTGACCTTTGCGGGTGGCAGGTGTACGCGGTGAGTCGATCAATGACATGAAAAGATCATCTCTCCGACTGAGCGCGACAGACCATTCGCGGCGCGCGAGCGTCGACCTCGGATTCCCGACATGCCGTAGTCCGTTCGACCTCGAGGATTTGACGGTCCGCCACTAACGTCATAGATTGGACTCATTGGTCCATTCTAGCCCAAGGAAGAATCCATGACCGTTAGCAAGCCACTCCCGTCGCTCCAATCTCAACTTGACGAAATCATCGAGAAGATTCCCGAGTCCGTCAGCTCTCGCATCAAAGTTGACACGTCAGACATTGACGCGTCCGGCGTCGCACCTGGACTGGCCGTCGGTGACGCGGCGCCGAACTTCACCTTGCCCGATGCGCTCGGACGTCCGGTCTCGTTGTCCGATCAGCTACAGAACGGGCCTGTAGTACTGACCTTCTATCGCGGCGAGTGGTGCCCCTTTTGCAACCTGCAACTGCGCAGCTTGCAGCAGGCGCTGCCTCGATTTCTTGAGCACGACGCGACACTCATCGCGATCAGTCCCCAGGCTCCCGACCACGCGCTTTCGCTCACAGAGAAGTACGACCTCGGCTATCCGGTACTGAGCGACCTCGATCAATCCGTTATCCGCGACTATCGAGTGCAGTTCACGTTGAGCGGTGACCTCGAAGACCTTCAGGTGAACGTCTTCCAGAACGATCCCGGAACCCAAAACGCTGACCACAGTCGTTCTCTTCCGGTGCCGGCGACGTTCGTTATCGACCAAAGTGGTGTCGTGCGAGCCGCATTCGTCTCGGCGGACTGGCGGTATCGTCCCGAGCCGGCCGACATCATCGCGGCACTCGAAGCGCTCTAATGAGCGGCGCACTACTGGGTCGAACGGCACTCGTCACCGGCGCCGGTCGCGGTATTGGTCGAGCCATTGCATTCGGACTGGCCGGCGACGGCGCCCAGGTCGCTCTTCTCGCTCGATCGGTCGACCAACTTGCCGAAGTGGCTGCGGCAGTGAGAGCTGCTGGCAGTACCGCCCTCGTGGTGCCCACTGACGTCGGTGATCCGGAAGGCGTGAATCAGGCGGTCGCCATGGTGCTGGCCGAGTTCGGTGCGGTCGACATCCTGGTCAACAACGCGGCAGTCGTGGCACCACTCGGACCAACCGTGAGCGTCGACGCAGACGCGTGGGCATTGGCCTTTGCCGTCAACGTTGTTGGGCCACTACGACTGACCCAGGCCGTGCTTCCCGGCATGATTGAACGCGGTTGGGGACGGATCGCGAACGTTTCGAGCGGCATCGCCGCCCATCCGGCGGCAATGATCGGGATGAACGCCTACGCTGCGTCGAAGTCGGCACTTGAGGCCCACACATACAATCTTGCGGCGGAGTTGGCGGGTACTGGGGTGACCGCGAACGTCTATCGTCCTGGATCGGTTGACACCGCGATGCAGGGTTGGATCCGTACTCAGCCGGCCGATGAGATTGGCGCGGCGCTTCACGAGCGCTTCATCGAGTCCTACGAACGTGGTGCGTTACTCACTCCGGAGCAGTCCGCCCAATCCCTGCTAGCACGGCTGGCGGGCGACGACACGGGGTTGGTCTGGAGTGTCGATGACCCGTCGTGAGAGGAGCTCTTCGAATCCCAAACTCCCGAAGCAAACGGCGAGTTCCAAGGCCCGACTGGGCCCCCATAGAAAGTGAGATAAATATGTCAGTTCAATTCGGAATCCTCGCCCTACTCGAGGCCAAGCCTGACAAGGGAAATGACCTCGGTGCGTTTCTTGAAGGCGGGCGATCATTGGCGGTTGCCGAAAAGGACACCGTGACCTGGTACGCCTTCAAAATCAGCGAGACCGAATATGGCATCTTCGACTCGTTTGAGACCGAGGACGGACGCCAAGCACATCTAAATGGCGACATTCCCACCGCCCTGGGCCAAGTTGCCGGCGAACTGTTGTCGAAGGATCCCCAGATTCGAACGGTTGACATCATTGCCGTGAAGTAGAGCGACTCATTCGTGAA
>CAZAQZ010000439.1:0-3152 GCA_964487175.1 uncultured Verrucomicrobiota bacterium
CGCAAAAACTCGCGCTCGCTTTCTCTACCGCCGACGTGGTGATTTTGGGCTGGCGTCTCAGTCGGCTGGCTGATTTGCTCCGCGAAAATGACCTCGCCACGGTCCGCGTCCTGCCCAAACGCTATGCCGATCTCGACCAGGGCAGACCCTTCGTCGCTTCCATCATCATCACGCCGATTGGCAAAGGCTGACCGCGCCGTGAGTATGGATGCAAAAGTGAAGCCACGGCGTGCGAATGCAAGTTGGAGATTTTGTTAGATTTAACCCTGTTCCCATTCACGGCAAAAGTGATTGACGGCATCCAAGTTCAGATCCATAAACACGACCGACATAGCTGGAAGCAGTCGCGCTTCTAAACCGTTCGCGGGGGAGCCGCTGGTGACAACGACGGATTTCCCGAGGTTGGTGGGAACAGCGCTGGATGTGGGTGGCCGGTCTGTTGAGGCGTTCGGATGGGAAACGAAGGCCTGCGGGGCCACGTCGCAGGCTCCAATTGCGAGAAGCTGCGTCCGGATCTGTCGTTGAGAATGGCCGGCATTCTACCCGCCACAGGTCGGTATATTTCAGAACCCAGAAGTGTCACCCGGTTTCCATCTGATCTGCGCTCATGAATGGATTGTCCGCATAGGTATGGGATTGCAGAAGCAACGCCTAAGGCGTATCATCCGAATTCGTTGCAGAACCGGAAAAAGTCGGCTCTACCGGAAGCATGAAGTGCCGCTTCGCCGCACATAGCTTCTGATTGGCGGGAACTTCAAGAGCGTTCAGCCGAATGATTATCGAAACCAAGTCAGACTGTCGAGAGGCGGAAGCATCCGGAAGCAAATGCCCTTGGATGCAGTGCGCAGTCTTGGCAACCATGTGCGCGCTGGTTATCGGGGTTTACGTATTCACGGCCCACTCGGGATATGTCGTATCCTCGAGCCTGAAGCCGGGTGACAACTATTACAATTTATTGGTGCGGGGTTTTCGCATTGGCCAGCTCAACTTGGAAAGGAAGGTGCCGCCTGGCCTCGCGCGACTCGCCGATCCGTACGACCCTGCTGCCCACGCTGGGTATCCGGTACTGGACATGAGTTATTACAAGGGCAAGCTGTACCTCTATTATGGCGTTACACCTGCCGTGTTGCTTTTTTGGCCTTACGTAGCGTTGACCGGCAACTATCTACTTCAAAAGGACGCCGTACTGGTTTTTTGCATTATCGGTTTCCTGGTCAGCGTGGGCCTGCTGGCTGCACTGTGGCGGCGCTACTTTGCGGAAGTCACTTTCTTAGCTGTCGCTGCTGGCACACTCGCGCTCGGCTTGGTCACCTGCATGCCATCTCTCCTGGCTCGTTGTGATGTTTGGGAGGTATCCATTAGCTGTGGATACGCATTGACGATGCTGGCCTTGGCAGCGATTTGGAAGGCATTGCATGAGCCGGAGCGACGGTGCTGGTGGCTGGCGGCGGCCAGTCTGGCCGACGGGTTGGCTGTAGGGGCGAGGCCGACCTTACTATTCGGCGCGGTCATCCTCCTTGTGCCGGTGGTCCAAGCGTGGCGCGAGCGCCAGCGTATATGGACGCTTCTCATCGCGGCCATCGGTCCCATCGCGCTCATCGGCCTCGGACTGATGCTTTACAACGCGCGGCGATTCGATAGTCCATTCGAATTCGGCTTGCGCTATGCGTTGTCTGGAGACCGGCAGAGCACTTTTCGACCATTCAGCGTGCGCTTTCTGTGGTTCCACTTCAGGATTTATTTTCTGGATCTTGCGAGCTGGAGCGACCGGTTTCCCTTCGTGCGCGATATCATAGTGCCACCACCGCCGGCTGGCCATGGGCGGGTGGAACATCCCTTTGGCGTCTTGAGCAACATTCCTGCGGTTTGGCTGGCGCTAGCTGTTCCGCTGGCGTGGCGTAATCGTTCGGCGACGACTCGTTCAACGTTGCGCTGGTTCTTGGTAGCGGTCACCGTTCTTTTCCTGACAAGCGCGCTGACGATAAGCCTCTTTTTCTCTGCGAGCATCCGCTATGAGATGGAGTTCCTGCCCGGACTGGTGCTGCTGGCTGTGATTGGCATCTTGAGTGTGGAGCGTACCCTGTCTGACCGCCCGGTCTGGCGATGTGCGGCGCGCTGGGGATATAGCCTTCTGCTGGGGTTCTCGGTGGCATTTAACCTGTTGGCGAGCGTCGACCGGTGTGCCGAGGCGCTTGACAACCTGGGGATGGCACTTCAGGGAGCGGGCCAAGTGCAAGAGGCGGTGAGACAATATAAGCAGGCACTGCGCCTCAATCCTGATTTCGCCGAAGCTCATTACAACCTGGGTGTCGCACTGGACGGAGCGGGCCGGGTGCAGGAGGCGATGCAACATTGGGTAGAAGCCCTGCGCATCAAACCCGATTATGCCGATGCTCATAATAATCTCGGAGCCAGCTTGATGGGACAGGGCAGGCTGCAGGAGGCAATCAGCCACTACGAGCAAGCCCTGCGACTCAGGCGCGATTTCGCCGGAGCGCACTACAACTTGGGTGTCGCCTTGGACCAAGCTGGCCGCATACCGGAGGCAATCGAGCAGTACGAGGAGGCGCTGCGGATTGGCTTCGATTCAACCGAGGCACAGAACAACTTGGGAGTCGCCTTGATGAGCCAAGGCAGGTTGCAGGAGGCAATCGGCCACTACGAGCAGGCAGTGCGGATAAGCCCCGCAAACGCTGAAGCGCAAGGCAACTTGGGGATCGCGTTATTTCGACTGGGCAGGATCCAAGAAGCCATAGGACACTACGAACAAGCATTGCGAATCAAGCCCGATTTCGCTGAGGTTCACAACAGGCTCGGGGCTGCCCTCTTGCAAGCGGGCAATATCCAAGGAGCTATCGAGCACTGTCAAGACGCGCTGCGCATCAAACCCGATTATGCCGAGGCGCACTTCGGTTTGGCGAATGTCCTGGTCCAAGCAGGCAAGGTGCAAGAGGCAATTGGGCAGTACGAGCAGGCCCTGCGGATCAGGCCCGACTACGCGGAAGCACACTATAATCTGGGGAGGACTCTGTTGAACTCTGGCAAGGTTCAGGACGCCATAGGGCAGTTCGAGTTGGCACTGCAAATCAGGCCGAATTACGCTGAGGCGCATAACGACTTAGGGGGAGCCCTCTTCAACACAGGCGACGTTC
>CAZAQZ010000440.1:0-3128 GCA_964487175.1 uncultured Verrucomicrobiota bacterium
CCGTCCTCGGTCGGACTTGTCTTCCTGGGCGACGGGGACCGGAAACCGGACTGGCGCAAGCTTGCGAGCAGTCTGGGAATAGGCGATCAGGTCATGTTTTTCGACAGTCATCGCGCCCCCGAACCTTTCTACAGCGCGGCGGATGCCTTCGTGCTCCCCTCCCTGTTCGAAGGAATGCCCAACGCTTTATTGGAGGCAATGGCCAGCGGCTTGCCCTGCCTGGCCTCCCAAATCGGCGGCGTCACAGACGTGCTGGAGGATTCATTTACCGGGCAGCTCTTTCCGGCCGGGAGTGTGGATGCGCTTGCGGCCAAACTGCCGGGTGTGTTGCTGCCTGACGCTCGACCGATCGGATCAGCGATGCGCACTCACGTCGAAGCGTTCCATTCGGTGGAAACAATCTCACGACAGTTGATTGCCTTGTATCGTAAACTCATCGCTGGCCGTGTGATGCCATGAAAGTTCTATTCCTCACGCAAACGAGTGAGATGGGCCCGTCGAGCCGCTATCGCGTGTATCAACTCGTGCCACTCTTACGCGAACAGGGCATCGACTGCGAAATCTCCCCGGCAATTGACGATCTTTGTTATCGTCGACTGTATCTCAATCAGGGGGTGCGGGCCTCCCGCCTGACCGCGTTCACTGAGGCATGGCGAAAGCGCCGGGCTGACTTGGAGCATCTCGACGATTTCGATGCGGTGTACGTGCAAAAGGGTGTCTTCCCAGGCCTCTACTCGGGTTTCGAAAGTAAGATCTCCGATCGCAAGCCGCTCGTGTTCGATTTCGATGATGCGATTTGGCTGCCCAGACAGGGAGGCTCGCCGTTGCTGCGCGCGTTGCACCGGGAACGAACCGTGCAGGATATTTTGCGTCGCGCCGCGGCGGTCATCGCCGGTAACGAGTTTCTCGCGGACTACGCGCGGCGTTACACCCGTAACCTGACCATCGTGCCCAGCACGGTGGACACGGATCGCTATCCGCAAAGTGCCGGCAGCCAAATCGTCGGCTGGATCGGCAGCAGTACCACGCTTCCTTATCTCAACCGACTCGCGCCGGTGTTTCGTGAGATGAACCTCAAACCCCGCGTGATCGCGTCCGGCGATCCGGGGAAACTTGGATTTGCGTCCGATTTCAGGCAATGGCGGATGGAAACCGAGATGGATGAACTCGCGCAGATTGGGATCGGCGTCGCGCCGCTTCCTGACACGCCCTGGGAACGCGGCAAATGCGGTGTAAAGGTCTTGCAATACATGGCATGCGGGATTCCGGTCGTCGCCTCGCCCGTCGGCGTCCACAATCAAATGATAGAGGACGGGAAGTCGGGATTCCTGGCACGAAGCCCGGCGGACTGGAAATCGCGTCTGACCGAATTGATTCAAGACCCACAGCTTCGTGCAAGGCTCGGCAATGCAGGGCGGGAAACCGTGCGGCGCAACTATGATGTGCGTCAGGCTGCGGCGCGACTTGCTCCCGTTCTGCAGGCACTGTAGCCAGCAAACGCACAAATCAGGGGCATCACCGGCAGGCTGAACCGTAAATCAGCGTAACTCAGCGCGTGAATCAGCATGACGTACCCGATCAACGTCACGATCATCACCACTTCGCCGTTCCACAGTCGCACCCGCCACAAACCGAATGCAGCCAGCGCGAGATAAAGTCCTTGAATCACAATGCTGACGGCCTGTTCCCGGCGTTTGGCGCTCAGAAACCAAAATCGTCCGCATTTCCTCACAACCAACACCGCGGCCTTCAGGGGATTGGCGGCCATTTCCTGCATGGCTGCCCTGTAGAAAACCCGGTCAAGTTGTGTCACGGACGCGCCTGCGTGTTGCGCTTTAATGTCGTCCACAGCGGCCATCCAACGGATTTTCCTTTGCCCCTCCCATAAACCGTCGGTGGGTTGATAGTTACCCACAAACATCGTCACCCCGCCCTGCTCTGTTGCCACGGGAAGGAATTCGCCCTCCGTCACCCGCCAGTTGCGCAGTGTCCAGGGGACAATCACGGCCAGCATCACAACAACGAGCAAGCCGACGTGCGCCAGCGACTTCCGATTCAACCATGCCAAAGCCGCTATCACGAGGGGCCACGGCAAAAACATCGGCTTGCACAAATTCACTAGCGCAAGCAACGCACCCGCCACCGCCCAAGGCCAGGATTTCGTCTCGCGAAACGCGCGCAGCTGGATGTAGACATAGCCCGCCAACAGAAAGGCGAGCACCACTTCCTTGTTGATGAAGGCGACCCGCCAAATGGCAAACGGGTAAACTGCCCAGAGCCAGGCGGCCCACAGCTTTCTGCCAGCCAGCAGGTAAATCAACAGGCAAGTGGCCACGTCGAGGAAAGCCTGTAACACTTTGACATTCGTTGGCGAACCCGCCACTGCAACGAGCACGGGATACACCGGCCCGCGCGTCACGTTGTCGTAATGTCCTTCACGGATAGTTTGAGCAATCACGCCGTAGCCGTCGCCGTCCTCGCGCAATTGCCAGCGGTCCTGAAGATAAGGGAAACCGACGAAAACGAACGCCAGCCGCACGACGAGTGCGGCCAGCAGGCAAACAATAAGCGGTCGATTTGTCACCGTGAAGCGTTTACGGAAAATGGTGGGCGCGATAGGACTCGAACCTATGACCTCACGGGTGTGATCCGTGCGTTCTAGCCAACTGAACTACGCGCCCTGCTGTGCAACGCGCGGGCACCCTATCAGTCACCCTGGGAATTTTCAAGCCTTGAGGTTAAACCGCCCGACCCATTAAGCTGGTTGCGCAAATGGGCACCATCCTAAACCCAACCGTTCGTCGTCTTATTCCCTGGCTCGGGCTGGCCGCGGAATTGGCTGCCGCGCTGGGCGCGTTCTGGTGTTTACTGGGATATCGGTACTCGCCGGAAAAGTATGAGCTGTTTCTCACAATCCCCGGCACGGTGGAATTCGTCTGGTTTGGCTTGGGGGTGGCCGGATCGGTGTTCGCGCTGGTCGGGTTGCGCGGCAAGGAGGAGGCGACGCGGGATTGGCTCCAGGCAACGCTCCCCGTCGCGGCGTATGCGTGCGTCATCGTGCTAAAGACGATCTCAGGCAAACCCCTTCGGTTCTACGACATGATTCTGTTTGTCGTGGCATTCGGTTT
>CAZAQZ010000441.1:0-3122 GCA_964487175.1 uncultured Verrucomicrobiota bacterium
CCACCATCAGGATTTGCTTCTTGGTCATATGCCACACTCCTCCAACTCTTTTGTTACCTTCGGATGTTTCATTTCGTCATGTCGGCGGATGGAATCTTGTCCGACTCGAAAATTGGCAATGTAAATGTTACCATGCAACCCTGCCCTCGGTGGCTGTCGATCCAAATTCGACCGCCGTGCAGGGCGACTAACTCCCGACAGATGTACAGCCCCAGTCCCAGTCCCGTGCGGCTGGTCGAAACCGATCCGGCAATCTGGTAATGTCGGTCAAACACCCTTTCCCTTTCCGCCGGGTCCATCCCGCAACCGGTATCAGAGATCACAATCTGCAAGAAATGCGAGTCTTGTTCGGAGACGCTGGCCCGCACGGTAACCGTGCCCGGGCCCTGGGTAAACTTGAGGCTGTTCTCGATCAAATTGGCCAGGATCTGGCGCACACGGCGCGCATCCGCCAGCGCCGTAGGAAGGTCGTTTGCAATCTCCATACTCAACGCCAGCCCGCTCCTCTGTGCTGTATACTGATAATGTTTCAATACTTCTTGGACCAACCCGGGCATCGCCACACGGCCGGGCCGGATTGCCAGTTTTCCGTTTTGTGAGGATGCCGCATCCAGAAGTTCCTCAATCATGGATTGAAGGTGGGTCACGTTGGCCAGTGCGGTTTGCACGAACTCACGCTGCCGCAAACTAATTTCCCCGCCCAGCCCATCCGCGAGGATGCTGGCGCACTGGTGAATAACCGCCAGCGGTGTGCGCAGTTCGTGTGAGATCTTCGATAGGAATTCCTCTTGCATCTCGATTTCCTGACGACGGCGCGCATCTAATTCGCGCAGCGCCGTCTTCAATTCGGCAGTGCGTTGCTGTAGAGACTCCGCCATGTCGTCGAATGAACGGGCCAGTTGTCCCAACTCTCCGCCGCCATAGGACACGCCCGTGCGCGCCGATAGGTCGCCTTCACTTAACCGTCGGGTGGCCGTCATCAACCGCCGCGTGCGCCGCAAGATGGACCATTCTGAGAACGCCCAAGCTGCCGCGAGCGCCAGCACGCCGACGATCGCCACCGCAATAAGATTGCGCGTCAGAATCCGGTCAGCCATCGCATAGACCGCCGTTGTCGGGATGCCGATGCTGACGAATGCACTTTCTCCCGGCAATGGAGTGAATGCGTACAGACGGTTCACGCCATCCGAGCCGGCTTGCTCGGTGAATCCCTCCCGTTGCGCCTGCATGGTCTTGATTACGGACGCTTCGGGCGTCAATTTACCCACCCATTTTTCCGGTTCGCTATTGCTGGCCAGCACCATCCCGTTGGCGTCCACCACGGAAAGGGTCGAACCGGCAGGCAGCCGCAACTCCGTCACCAACCGGCTGATCCAAATCAGGTCCACTGAGGCAAAGACCAGTGATTCAATTTGTCCGGCATCGTCGAATACAGGCTGCGCGCACACCACCACGGGCAGGCCAACGATCTGGCCAATGTGGTAGTCGCCGACGGCAAATTGGCGGGTGTGCATGGTGCGCTCGAACCACAAGCGATTGGCGACATTGACATGCTTCTTCAGCGATTGTGCGCTGGCGAACACGGTGCCGTCGGGCCAGGCGATTGCGATGTTGTCGTATTCGGGGAATTGTTTTGCCAGCGATGCGAGCAACGCATTGCACCGGGCGGGATCGCCTTCCTGCAACAGTGGCAAATGCGCAAGGCCGAATAGAAGCTGCCGCGCCGCCCCGATGAGCCGTTCCTGCGCTGTTGCCGCCAACTGCGCCAGCCGCAGCGACTCGTTGGCGGCGTGCTTCGCTTCCAGCCGACGGTCCTCAAAACCGTTGTGCAACGTAAGCCCCAGCACCGGCAGGATCGCGACGATCACCGCCGCCAGCATACGGCCCCGTAAGCTCCAGGATGAAATGCGTTTCATCAGCCCCCGATACGGTTGCCCCTTTCCGTCAACCAACGTTTCCACACTCGACGTCTTCCTCTTAGTTAAGACAATGAACGCCTGGGAGTGGTTCAGATATTCTTCAATCATGCGGCACAACTTGATCGCCGCGAACGGGCGGGAGAGCGGAAATCAGTGGCACTCTTGTTGCTCTTAAGGAACAAAATGAGACGAGTAATTTGCGTCAAATCTGTGGTCCTGATCGCTTTCGTTGCCGCGATCGGCATCCTCGTTTCGCCCGACGCAAAGGCGGGTCCCATCGATTTCTTTCACAGGCTGTTTCATCACAACAAGAAGACAATCCAGCGCGTCAAGCGACATGCCAACCGTCAGCTGACACAAGCGGGGATCACGGTTGGCCCGCCCACACCGTCGAAGAAGTACAAGTTCCAGGAATACTCGGCATTCTAGACCGGCCCGGCCCGCAACTTCCACCTCCCATTGGTGTTTGATCTTCACACGGGACACTCAACGAGTGGACTAAACCAAGGAGAGAAGCATGAAGAAGACATGGAACAGAATCGTCATCGCGACAGCGCTGATGGGAACGCTCGTCTATCCGCTGGCGCTGACACACGCCCAGGAACCACCCGCCACTCCGACGCCTCCGACGCAGCCGGCACCGGGGAACGAGCATCATCCGGAAATCCATCACGCCATCGCGGCGTTGGAAAAAGCACGGTACCATATGAAGCATGCCGCGCATGATTTCGGCGGGCATCGCGTCGAAGCCCTGGCCGCCTGCGACAAGGCCATCGAGCAGTTAAGGCTTGCCTTGCAGTACGACAAGGACTAGCCGGCTCAATTCCCAATCCGCAGCAGTTCCACGCCGATGATGTCGGGATTGCCTTGTTTGATCGTATTGAGGAGCGCCGAGTCGGGTTCGGTGTTGAGTTGAATCCGGCAACTGGCCGCAGCCACACCGTCAAAAATGACATTCTGCACTTCCTCGATGTTGATGTTGGCGCGGCGGATTTGGTCCATCACATAAGCCAGCACACCGACGCGATCATAATGGCGGACGACCAGCTGCCACTTCGCTGGTGTGCGCGTGGCGAGATTGACGCAATTGGGAACGACGCCGGTCCTGAGGAATGTCTCAATGATGCGAATGGCTTCCTCCGCAATGGCTTCCTGGGCCTGTTCGGTGGACGCGCCGATGTGGTGCGTCCCGTAGAGATTGGG
>CAZAQZ010000442.1:0-3122 GCA_964487175.1 uncultured Verrucomicrobiota bacterium
TGCTGCCTTCGGGGACATAGAGCCTAAGGATGTGGGGGAGTAAGTCTGCGTTGGTTCCGACATGGGCTGAGAGGATCACGGGCGCACGACGCCCTGCGATTTCTCGCCCGGCGGGTTGGGCGATGCCCATTGCCTCGATGTTCTGTCTAGTTCCGTCTATATCTGCGTTGAACACGGGCCTCAGTATGACCAATGTTTTTGGATAGCCCGGTTTGGAGGAGCGCCAAATCGTGGCCACAATTTGCCAAAAAGCGGCCAGTTACCCCCGTAATTTCACCTGAGCAGAAAATCAAAACGTGGCCGTTGCGCCGCGTAAGCTAGGGCTGGAGGGAACGACGATGGAGGACTTCCACGCCGAATTGATGGCCTACGTGGCAGAGCGCAACCAGAAGCTAAAGGCAGGAGAGAAATTGCAGCCGCAGAGGCTAAGCGAATCCCGGCAGCAACTCCGAAGTCAGATGGATATTGGTCTTCATGGCGACTTGGATAAATTGCTCCAACAGGTAAGTTTCATCTTTTACCTTCGAGGCTACAGGGATTCGGCACACCATGAGAAGACGTTGAAAAAAGTGAGTCGCATTCGCAAGGGGCGGGCCAAGTTTGTTCTCGAAGTTCGAAGCATGCTGGAGCGCAACCTTGATATGACAGAAGAGGAGATATGCAAGGAATTAGACCGGCTCAAGGTGCGTTTCGAGATTCGGAGTGCTGACGGCGAGGGGGACAAAATTGGCCCCGGCAGAGAAGCGTGGCCGTGGACGGCCAAACCAATTCCCGATGCGGTTATCGAAGCAATCCGCCGAATTAGGTGGGACGTCGAGCACAAGACGTATGCTCGCCAGCGGCAACTGCTGTTGGGCTTGCGGGACTAGGTGCGGAGTCGCGAAGCAGCCCGTTTTGACTTGTAGGCATCGAGTATCGACAGATGAAGACCGAACGTCGTGCCGAATACGAATATGACGAATTCTTGAAGTTTTCGACACCCGGATAGTACGAGTGCGAAATCGCGAAATGCGTTGAGCCGCTAGTACACCGACCACTCGTGGAGGCCGATCCGAGCCGCGATTTCAGGGTAACGATGATAGAGACGCCAATAGTTTTTCCGTGCGCGGGCGCGTGGGATTGACGGCTCGACGTATTCGTACTTTGCTATCTTTGACCAACGCAGCAGTTTTTGAGCGATTAAAATCTGTTTGACTTGCGGTCTCGCGTTCATTTTTTAAATTGCTCCAAAAAACATCGCCGGACCCCGCGTTACCCGGAAATTCGGAGCCTAGTGATTGGAGAGCAGTCGTCGAGTTTCCCACTGTTATTTGCAATTCCTTCACTTGCCGACACAACGCTGGGAAATGGTCTGCGCCCTCTAACAGTAGTTTTGAAAGTCGCCGAATTGTTCCCGAATGCGCCACGAAGAGCCTTCAAACGGGCCTGCGGAGTCGTCGCAGGTGCATTCAGTCCCATTCCTTGGTCAGGCAGCTTTCGCTCGGTACCTCCCCACACATCCATTCTTTGTCTTCGTCCTCCCACATCCGGTGCTCCCCGGCGCAATCAGGGCACCACCTGGTGCGCACATCATCCTCGCCATCCAAGCTCACGCCATAAGTGCACTTCCTGCACCGCCAATCCGGATCGCGCAGGGGCTTGGTTTCGCGCATCACCCACTCTTCCATGCTTTCGTCCCCCAGCGGCCCGCGCATAGGGAACGTGGAATCGAGTCTGTCCAAGTCCTGAGCGTTTTTTAAAAGTTCTTCGCTCGCGTCCTCGGGAACTATGTCCACATACCGGAGGGGTTTATCAGCCGCAGCGGCTAACCTGACCTCCGCTTCCTCCATTTCCCTCTTTTCGATCAGCAAAGGGATCACCTTATCGGCTTTAGGCATGAAGAATTCAAAGAACACTCGCATGAACTGCCTGTCCAAACTGGCCATGGGGTCTTTAGCCGAGCGCAAGTTGCGTGCCGTCCAATCATTCCCGTATCTTGCCCCATCCTCATCGTCCAGGCGGCATAGCCATACAAGGAACCACCGAAACCCCTCATAGCCAAGCCCAGACCTGCGCCATAGGGATTCCATCTTCGGTGACCATGCCTCTAAAATCTTGCTGCTACGAAACCGAGGGGGTCGTCCAAGCTCGATCCAAAACCTACATGCAAGCCTTAGACCCACGGGACTATTCTTATCCACGATTTTCATATCCTTAAAGTCCCTAACCTTAACCCCTTGTGCTTTTGTTCTTGGTTCTATCTTTGCTTCTAGCTTGCGGAACGACTAACTAAGAAGAAAAGAAGGAAAGGAAAATCTCTTTCTCTTTTTCTTTATTAATCGTAATGTCAATGTCAAAAACAATTTCAACCCCAACCCCAACCCCAATCTCTTTATCAATAACAATCTCAATAACAATTCCAATAACAATCTCAATGCTAGCCCTCGCCTTGCATTTGCTTAGCAAACGCTAGCATTGCTAGGTTTTGCCAGAGCAGAGCTACGTCCTTGCTAGACCTCAGACTCATTCACCTCAAAACCGTCATCCTCGTCATTTGAAACAGGTTCCGCAAAGTTTTGGACGAAGCGCTTATTCTCGGCTTTAGCCAAGCCTCCAGCACGGCCCGCTTTTGCTCGTTTGCTAGAAAACTTCTCTAGCAAATTCCAATCTCGCAACAACCGCTTGTGCGACCAGAGTTCAGTTCCGTCGATTGTGATCGGCTGAAACTTCACCAGGATGGCGTCTTTATTCTCTAACCATCGCTCTTTTGATCCGGCGTCGGCAAGAAGCCACAGTTGGTCATCACTGGTTGGAAGATACGGGCGTGTGGAGCAGATGAAGGCCTTTTGCAGAAGGGTGCGATAGAGATGACGTTGCAGCCAATCCATGCCGTATGCGACCCGTTCATCAGAGGCAAAATCTTGCTCGTGCCAAAATTGATAGGGAGGCTGGTATTCTTGACCGTTTAGTTTGGAAGATTTCTTTGCCATACGACCTCACGAGGCCGTGTGGATGACTTCTTTGTATAACTCGGGAATGTGTCCATTTCAGCCTTCTCTCAGCCTTGTTGGATACGGGACTCTTCGGTCGTTAGAAAATAGAGGAGCCAGAAAGGCTGAATTAACTAGCTCCCCCGAAATTTC
>CAZAQZ010000443.1:0-3119 GCA_964487175.1 uncultured Verrucomicrobiota bacterium
TTGCCGGCGCAACAACATTCGCGACGGCTACATCCGCCTGGTCGTCACGCGCGGCGTCGGTTACCTTGGATTGAACCCATTCAAATGCAAGAACCCGACGGTGTTCATCATCGCCGCGACCATTGAATTGTATCCTGAGGAAATCTACCGGAAGGGACTCAACTTGGTCACCGCAGGCACCGTCCGCACCAGCGCGGCGGCGGTCAGTCCGTCGATCAAATCATTGAATTACCTGAACAACATTCTCGCCAAGATCGAGGCGGTCAACGCCGGGACGGTCGAGGCCATGATGTTGAACAGCGAAGGCTACGTGGCCGAGTGCACTGGTGACAACATTTTCATCGTCCGCGGCGGCAAACTCGAAACACCGCCCGTCAGCGCCGGCGCGCTCGTCGGCATCACGCGCGCCGTGGTCATCGAACTGGCAGCGAAACTGGGCATTGGCACCAGCGAACCGAATTTGACCCGCTACGACATCATGACCGCCGATGAATGCTTCCTGACCGGCACCGCCGCCGAGATCGTGCCGGTGGCAACATTGGATGCCCGACCCATCGGCAGCGGAAAACCTGGGCCGGTCACCTTGAAATTGACCTCGGAATTTCGTACATTGACTAGCGCGGAAGGAACGCCGATCTCGGCCAGCTAACAAATGCTTTGCGACATCTGTAAAAAGAACGAAGCCACGGTGCATCTCACGCAGATTGTGGATGCGAAGATGCTCAAGGTGGATCTCTGTGAGAACTGCTCGAAAGCCAAGGGCATCCAGGAAACCGCCGGCTTTTCACTGGCCGATTTGCTTGTCGGGCTCGGTTCGGCCGATGAAATCAAGGGCGAGTCGCCGGGCATCAAATGTCCGGTCTGCGGGTTCAGCCAGGCCGATTTCAAGAAGACCGGTCGCCTGGGCTGCAGCGCGTGTTGGGACGCGTTTGAAACGGGGCTGGCTTCCCTGCTCAAGGCGATGCACAAGAGCGACCGGCACGTGGGCAAGGTTCCCGGCAAAGCCGCCCATACCATCGCCATCAGCGAAAAGATTTCGGAGTTGTCCCGGGACCTCGACAAGGCGGTCAGCGCAGAAAAGTACGAAGAGGCCGCGCAAATTCGCGACCAAATCCGCGAACTTGAATCTAAATTAAAGACCATCGACAGCTTGGCATGAAGATCGAAGAACTACTGAAGAATCCGACGGAATGGGTCAAGGCGGACGGACCCAATTCCAAAATTGTGCTTTCCAGCCGTGTGCGGCTGGCGCGCAATCTTCGCAATCATCCGTTTCCGGGCTGGGCAAAAAAGACCGAGCGGCAAAAGGCGCTCGAGCTGATGCAGCCGATCATCGAAAAACTCCCTGAGATGGGGGATTGCTTCAGCGATTCAATGGACAATCTGATTGCCATCGACAAGCAGGTGCTTGTCGAGCGCCACCTCATCAGCCGCGAACATGCGGCCAAAAACGTCGGCAGCGGCCTCGTCATCAACGACCGCGAGACGCTGAGCGTGATGATCAATGAGGAAGATCACCTGCGGATGCAGGCGATTAAATCCGGATTACAGCTTAAGAACGTATTCAAATTGATCGATAAAGTGGATACGGAGCTTGAGGACCGGCTCGATTTCGCGTTCTCGCCGCGCCTCGGCTACCTGACGGCATGCCCGACGAATGTGGGCACTGGCATGCGCGGTTCCGCGATGGTGCACCTGCCCGCAATGGTGCTGAGCGACCAAATCAACCAGGTCGTCCAGGCCGTTAATAAATTGGGCTTGGCGGTGCGCGGCCTGTACGGCGAAGGCACGGAAGCGCTCGGGAATGTGTTTCAGGTGTCGAACCAGACAACTCTGGGTGAAAAGGAGTCGGATGTCATCGAGCGGCTCAACAAGGTCATCCTGCAGATCATTGAACACGAGGAAAATGCGCGCATGACTCTGCTTGAAAAGAAGCCCCGTGTGGTATATGATCAAATAGGCCGGGCGTATGGCGTTCTGACCAATGCACATACAATCAGTTCGAAAGAGGCACTGAACCTGCTAAGTCTGATACGTATGGGCGTTGATTTGGACTTCTTTCCGGCAACCGCGCGAGCGGTGGTGGATGAGATGTTCATCCTGTCGCAACCAGCACACGTTCAGAAGACGGCGGAGCGAAAGCTCACAGCGGAAGAACGGGACGTGTATCGCGCAGATCTGGTTCGCGAACGATTGAAGCATGTGTCGAAGCCAAAGATCGAAACCAGTGGGCCATCTGGTCGAGGCCCGGCGGAATTAGCTTAAAGAGGGACGGATGGAAATGAACAATTTTACGCCGCGAGCACAGCAGGTGCTCGCGCTGGCGCGCAAGGAAGCGGATCGCTTCAACCACAACTATGTGGGGACGGAGCATCTGCTGCTCGGCCTCATCAAACTCGGCCAGGGTGTCGCCGTCAACGTCCTGCAGAAAATGGGGCTCGACCTCGAGACCGTGCGCATGGAAGTCGAGAAGCAAATCGGCACCGGCCCGGAAACCAAGATGGTCGGCAACATTCCCTACACGCCCCGCGTGAAAAAAGTCCTCGCGCTGGCACAGAAGGAAGCCAAGCAGCTCAACCATAATTACGTCGGCACCGAACACATCCTGCTCGGACTCCTCCGCGAAGGCGAAGGCGCTGCCGCACGCATTTTGAAATCGCTCGATGTGGACATCGAGCGTTGCCGCAATGAAATCCTCAAGGAGCTCGACCCGAATTTCACCCCGTCGGAAGGCGGGACCGAGGAAGGCGAGGCCGCTCCCGGCGCCTCCAAGAAGGAACTCAAGACGCCCGCATTGCGGATGTTTGGCCGCGACCTGACGGAACTCGCTCGCAAGAACGAACTCGATCCCGTCGTGGGACGGCACAACGAAATCGAGCGCGTCATCCAGATTCTCTGCCGCCGCACGAAGAACAACCCCGTGCTTCTCGGTGAGGCCGGCGTGGGCAAGACCGCCATCGTCGAGGGATTGGCCCAGGAAATCGCCAAAGGCAATGTCCCGGAGATTCTGCGCGACAAACGCGTGGTCACACTCGACCTCGCCCTCATGGTGGCCGGCACGAAATATCGCGGCCAGTTTGAGGAACGCATCAAAGCCGTCATGGATGAGATCAAGCGTT
>CAZAQZ010000444.1:0-3113 GCA_964487175.1 uncultured Verrucomicrobiota bacterium
GATCCAGCAACGCGTCCTCCTTGGCGCGTAGGTCATCCATGTCCTGTGCCTGGTTCACCAACAACCGGGGCCCGGAATAGGTCTGCCGCGTCGAGGCCAGCGGAGATGACGCGTGATCCCCTTCAGGGCGCACCGCCAACCAGTGATACACACCGACGCAAATGAAATGCACGACCACGAGCCCCAGGGACAGCGCCACCCCGAATCCCAGGACGGCTTTGACGTCCATGTCGCGATCTTCGTGCTTCACGCCGGGGTCGGGAGCATTGGACGGATTCAGGTTGGGCTTGTGATTGCTCATGCCCATTCCAATTCCTCCTCGACGCGTGAATCATGCGCCGGTACGGCGGAACGCCCTTTGAGTTGGCGGACAAATTGCCACAACCACAGGCCGCCGATGCCCCCAAACGCCGCCAGGTCCATCCACGACACCGCAAATTCAACGCGGGGAAACGCCGGCGCCACAATCCACAGGATGTCCACCGCGCACATCACGAGCACGATCAGCGCGACCTTCGCCAGCGCCACGGGCCGGCGTTTCACGTCACGCGACAGCAGCAGCAGAAACGGCGCAAAAAAGTGAAGACAAATCAGCAGCACCGCTATTACACCCCAGCCATGCACCGTGCGACGCAGATACCACGGGTTTTCGTCCGTCAGGTTACCCGCCCAAATAATGAGGAACTGCGAATATGCGATGTAGGCCCAGAAAACAATGAACGTCAGTAGAAAATTGCCGAGATCCTGGAACTGCGCAGGCTCAATCGTCCGCGCGTACGGTTCGTAACGGGACAGCAATGCCGCAACCACAATGACAAACGCGAATCCACTCAATACGTGCCCGGTCATGAACAGCACGCCATAAATCGTCGAGAACCAGCGCGGTTCCAGCGACATGGCCCAGTCAATCGATGCAAACGTCATCGTGAACGCATACAACACGACCCCGAGCGCGCTGACAATTGTCAGGAGTCTCGTGGCCGCCGGACTCGGTGTCTGGTCCTGCACAGCCGCTGCGCGATCCAGCGCCCGGGCTGTCCCCAGCCACACAACGAAATAGAAGACCGCTCGAATAACAAAGAAGGCCACGTTCAGGTAGGCCTGCTTGTGCTGTAGCAATTCATCGCCCTCAACGACTTCGGGTCGCGCCCACGGATACAACCAGCGCACACCGAACAACACCGGGACAAATAAAACCGCCAGCAACGGCAGCGTCCGCGTGGCCGCTTCGAGAAGCCGGCGCACGGAAAACCCCCAACGACCCCCCGCCAGATGATGAATCATCAAGATCGCCTGACTGCCGAGCGCAATGCCCAGCCAGAGCAGGTACGCCATAAGATACGCTTGGAAGAATTGGGTCGGACGGGCCAGTCCGCCAATTATTAAAACCAGCAAGGCCAGCGCGCCGACAAGAAGCGCGCGCCTCTGGACGCGGTCGAGTATGGCTTGCAATGGAGCGGCTTCGTTCACGGCGTGGCTTCCTCCAATTTCGTGCGGTCCCCTGCAGGCACGTCCGCCAGTGTAGCATTCTGGCTCAACTGCAGCGCGCGCATATAAGCCACAATTGCCCAGCGGTCTTCGGGCGTGATTTGACCCGCGTAATCCTGCATCGCCCCAAACCCCCGCGTGATGACGTCGTAGAAATAACCCACAGGCGCGTCGCGCAGTCGCTGGATATGAAACGACGCCGGCTGCCGGAACCCGCGCTGGACGATCATTCCGTTTCCGGCGCCGGTCCGATCGTGACAGGGCGCGCAAAACACATCGTACCGTTCCTGCCCGCGCCGCAGCAGGGTGCGGTCGACCTGCAGCGGGATCGATTCCACAAATTTTCCGTTCGCCGTTCCAGCGTAGAACGCCTCGTTGGTGCGCAACTGACCGCGCGCCACGGTGTCAGGCACCACGGGACGTGCCGACCGTTCGTCGCCGAAGAACTCGCTGCGCTGAAGTGGCGTATACTTCGGTTGATTGTACATGTCCCGCATGTCGCAGCCGATCAGCCATGCAGCCAGCAGCACCGCGCCGAATCGCAGCGCGCGTCTCTTCGAGCGATCAACCGTTTTGTCAGTGGTCCACTTCATACACGCCTTTGGGCTGCAGACTTTCCAAAAACCTTTTCGTGCCCTCGCGCTCGAATTTCGCATCCGTCGCCTCGACGCACAGGAAGAACCGGTCGCGGCTGGCCTGCTCGAATCGCGTCACATTGAACAGCGGATGATAGGGCATCGGCAGGCCGTTCAATGCCAGCATGCCGAACACCGCGGCGAGCGCTGCGCACAGGATCGTAAGCTCAAACACGACCGGAATGAACGCCGGCCAGCTGTTCAACGGACGGCCTCCGACATTGATGGGGTAATGGATGACCGCCGAGAACCATTCCATGAAGAAGCCGCCGAAGCCGCCGACGATTCCCCCGATGAGCACGATCAACGGAACGCGCGACCGGTGTAACCCCAGCACTTCATCCAGCCCTTCCACGGGAAACGGTGTATAGGCTTCCACCCTGCGATAGCCTTCCTTGACAGTGCGTTCGGTCGCGGCCACGAGTTTTTCCGGCCCATCGAACTCGGCCAGCAGCCCATAAAGCGGAGGTCGCGAGACCGGTTTCATCGTTTCTCTCCCGAAGATGTGTTTGCCGCGTCTCCCTCTCGCTCGCCGACGAGTTCGCGCATCTCAAAGATCGAAATCACCGGCAAAATGCGAACGAACAAAAATAGCAGCGCTAGAAATAATCCAATGGATCCGGCCAGCGTCGCAATGTCCCATTTCGTGGGAGCATACATTCCCCACGCCGAAGGCATGAAATCGCGATGCAGACTCACCACCACGATGACGAACCGTTCGAGCCACATCCCGATGTTTACGAGGATCGAGACGATAAACAAGACAGGGATGTTCATCCGGTTCTTCTTGAACCAGAACAACTGCGGCACCAGCACGTTGCAGCACAGCATCAACCAAAATAATGGCGCGTAGGGGCCCGACATCCGGTTCACCGACACGAACGCCTCATACTCGTTGCCGCTGTACCAACCCATAAACGTTTCCATCATGTAGCCGTAGCCCACCATCATTCCCGTTGCCAAAAGGATCTTGGCCATGTTGTCCAGGTG
>CAZAQZ010000445.1:0-3111 GCA_964487175.1 uncultured Verrucomicrobiota bacterium
CGGCAGTATCTTCGACGTCGTCCCGCACAACCCCTCAGTCAACGCCACACTGGCAGCCATGCGCCATGGTTCTTTGACGGCTTTGTCGCCGCCGGGCAATGGGTACTGCTTGAAATGCGCCACACGTTCGAAATCAGAACGATCCGCCACCAGTAACTCACCGCCCCAAATCGTGCCGTCGAGTCCATAGCCCGTGCCGTCAAGGGCAACGCCGATGACCGGTTCGTGCAGATCATGTTCAGCCATCACGCTGGCAATGTGGGCATGATGATGTTGGACGCCTACTTTGACCGCACCCGGTAGTGTTTCTGCAAATCTCGTTGAAAGATACGCCGGATGAAGGTCGTAGGCGACCGCGTGCGGCTCGAGCCTCAAGAGTTTTTGCCAGGCGGCGAGTTCCGATGTGAAAAAACTGTACGTCTTAAAACTCTTGAGGTCCCCGATGTGTTGGGAAAGATAGGCATTGCCATCCCGCACGAGGCAGAATGTGTTCTTCAGTTCGCCTCCGACGGCTAGAATTTGCTGTGATTCACTGGCGATACGGATCGGGTTGGGCACGAAGCCGCGTGCACGACGGAGGAATTGGTTCCGGCTGCCATCCACACGCAGGACAGAATCGTCGCACTTGCGCACGATCGGTCGGTTGTGGGTGAGCGCAACATCCGCTATACGACCCAATACGCCCGGCAGGCCCTGTTCATCGCTGATGATGGGGTCGTCGCTGACATTGCCGCTGGTCATGACAAGAGCGTCGAATTCCTGCATCAACAAATGATGCAAGGCGGTGTAGGGGAGAAATGCGCCGACGGTATTCGTATCGGGAGAAATGTTGGAAGCCAGCTTCGCTCCCTTGTGGCTGCGTTTGACAAGGACGATGGGCCGCGCTGAGGAAAGCAATTCCGCCTCTTCCGCTTCGCTAATTTCGCAATAGCGCTTGAGAGTGGTCAGATCGCGAAACATGGCGGCCAGAGGCTTGTGGGGCCGATGTTTGCGCTTGCGCAAGCGCGCGACGCTCTCGGCGCTGGTCGCATCGCATGCAAACTGGTAACCGCCAAGGCTCTTGATGGCAACGATGCGGCCGCGTCGCAGGCATTCCTGCGCCCGGGCCAGGGGCGAATCCGTCGTCGTGATTCCGTCAGCCACGACGAGCTTTAATTGTGGCCCGCAAACTTTGCAGGCGTTCGGCTGCGCGTGGAAACGCCGGTCGGGTGGATGGTGATACTCGTGTTCGCAGTGCTCGCACATGCGAAATGGTTCCATCGAGGTCTTGTCGCGGTCGTACGGCAGATCGCTGATGATCGTGAAGCGCGGACCGCAATTGGTGCAGTTGGTGAACGCGTAGCCTTCGCGGCGATTTCTTGGGTCCAAAACTTCCGTCAAACAATCGTCGCACGTCGCCAAGTCGGGCGGGATCTGCACCTGCAGGTCGCCCCGTGATTGGGATTCGACGACCTGAAAATCACGGGTACCTTCCACACGGAGCGTTTCCGTCTTGATATCGGCAATGACAGCCTGCCGCGGCGGTTGGTGTTTGAGGTGATTGAAAAATGCGCCCACTTTGCGATCGTCGCCCTCCACTTCAACCGTCACACCGTGCGGGCCGTTGCAGACGAACCCACCAAGACCAAGCGCGATGGCGTACCGGTAAACCGTCGGACGGAAACCAACTCCCTGTACGCGACCGGTGATACGAGCTCGCACGCGCGTTGTCATACGGACGTTACTCCCTGGTGGTGAGTCCGGTGCGGATGTTGATGCGGTTGAATCACAGCATCGAGCTGGTGGTCATCGTGCGTATGGGGTGTCAAATGAAGGTCGCCCTGCACTGCATGCTCCAGCCAGTGCGTCCATTCGCTGAGCCCCTTGCCGGTCTTGCAGGAAACCTGGATCACGGGTGCTTCAGCATTGAGCTTCCGGAAATCGCGAATGAACAGGTCGAAATCAAAATCGGTGTAGGGCAGAAGGTCGATCTTGCTCAGCACCAAAGCCTTCACTTCGTGGAAGAGCAGCGGATACTTGGCGGGCTTGTCGTGGCCTTCGGTCACGCTCAGGATGCCGACTTTGGCAGTCTCGCCAAGGTCGAACTCTGCGGGGCAGGCGATATTGCCGACGTTTTCGATGAAGAGTAAATCGAGCTTGTTCAGATCGAGCTCATCCAAGCCGCGTTGCACCAGGGGCGCCTCCAAGTGACACGCGCCACCCGTAAGCAGTTGAACCACTGGCGAGCCGAGTTTCTTGATGCGTTCGGCGTCGCGTGTCGTGGCGATGTCGCCTTCCAAAACGGCCATCCGAAGTTGCTGCTGCAATGCAGGAATCGTCCGCTCCAGCAACGACGTTTTCCCGGCGCCGGGCGAACTAATCAGATTGATTGTCGTGATGCGTTTGGCGATCAGCTGCTCGCGAATGCGCGCAGCAAACTGGTCATTTGCCTCGAGTACGTTGCGTAGAACTTTGATATTCATAAGTCCACGCTATAAGGTTTAGCACTGCCGATGCCATCAACGCCGACACTTTGACAACAGATTGCGCATCAATATGTTGCGTGCCTTACCGGCTAACAGTGTGTGTTCGAATCAACGACATCGTGTCACTTAGAAATACACCGCTGGACAACTTGTCAATGAGCTGGGCGGGGGAACTAAGTTCCACAGGTGGGGAATATCGGTTACTTCCTATCAGCCGCACCGCTGGCATAGGCGGCTGCTTCGACGGCGCGTGCCACACGGCGGGAAACTTGTTTGTTAAATACGCTGGGAATGATGTATTCCTCGCTCAATTCGTCAGGTGAGATGCAGCCGGCAATGGCCTTGGCTGCCGCCAGCTTCATTGCTTCGTTAATATCTCGCGCCCTGGCGTCGAGTGCTCCGCGAAAAATACCCGGAAAGCACAGTACATTATTTATCTGATTGGGGTAATCCGACCGGCCGGTCGCCATCACCGCAACATACGGCGCGGCGTCTTCCGGCATGACTTCGGGGATCGGGTTGGCCAGCGCGAACACGATCGGGTCGCGATTCATCTTCTTCAACCATTCCGGCTGCACCAGTCCGGCCGAGGCCACGCCGAGAAACAGGTCCGCGCCTTCCAACACGGTCTGCAGACTTCCTTTCA
>CAZAQZ010000446.1:0-3101 GCA_964487175.1 uncultured Verrucomicrobiota bacterium
AAGCCCGGTGATCCACCAGGTGGTCTTCCTGGCATTGCCCGGCTGGACGGCCGATGGGCGAATCAATCCTGCAGCGATATCCTTGGTTTGAATGGCAAACAGTTGCCGGATCGTCACGACGGAGATGGTGCCCGCAATCATGGCGTACGAGAACCAAAACGCCACCCAGACGGTCCTGTAGGTTTCAAAGATCCAATGCTCGTGTCGCCCCAATGCCCACACCCAGGGCTGCATGATCACGAGGGATGCCACAACCAGCACCCAGGTAATCGCGATGGCGATCTTAAAGCGACGTTCGCGGGGCGTTCGGGCGGAGCGAATCATCCCCCCAAATCCCACGAGATACCCAAAGAAGATGACGAACAACGCAGACCACGCGGCCAGAAATGCTGCCAGACCACCTTTTGCCGCCGTTCCTTTCGCGGCTGCCGTAATGCTTGCCGCCGCACCGGCCGCCATCGGCAACGAGGCCAGCACCGCTCCCGCAAATTCCTCTCCGGGCGCGGAATTCTTCAACGCGCCTTCGATGAACGCGGTGACCTTTTCGGTCAACATCGTGCGACCCCGCGACAAACGCTGGCGCACGACATCCTCCGACACCTCGAGCGCTTCCGCCACTTCGGCCACGGATTGATGCTGTCGATAGAACAACACCAGAGGTTCGCGATAGGTTGTCGGCAACTCGCCGAGCGACCGCCAGAGGATCGCTTCCTCCTCCTTGCTGATCATGTGGTCGCGCGGCGTGACGGGCTCCGCCGTGACACCGGCGCCTTCATCCAGCATTTCGGCATGCGCCGTGGGCGTGCGTTTGTCCCTGCGAAACGAATTGTTGGTGACGTTGCGCGCGATGCCGCACAGCCACGATTTGAGCTTGGATGGTTCCTGAAGTTTGCGCAGTTCGCACCAGGCGGTGATGAACGTCACCTGGGCCAGGTCTTCGCTGGTCTGCAGGTTCCCGCAGGCGCTGTAGGTCAGGGCGCAAACGAGGGATTGATATCGTTGCACAATCCGGCCAAACGCATCGCGGTCGCCATCCCGGCTGCGCTCGACAAGCTGGGCGTCATTAGTCGATTCGGTTTCCAGTGCTGTTTTCATGGTCACCGTATACGTGGTCCGATTCTACGAAAAGGTGACAAGCAAAACGAGGCTTTCTCAGGGTGCTTACTGCACCGGAGGATACTGCCAGACCCAGTCGCCCTCTTTCTCATCGAACAGGGTCTTGCCCGGCACGCCGCCGTCATCCTTCTCATTCCAGCCGACGGAGTAGAGAACGAATTCGCCATCATTTGTGCGACGGTACTTGTACGGTTCGCCCGTGATCACGTCGTGGGGCAACGCGGACATGAATCGGGGCACGAGCGCATCGAGGGTTTCAGGGAAAGTGCTGTTGGCCAGCCGGTATCGTTCCAGCGTACAAGCCAGCGCAGCTTGATCGGCGGCGGCTTGCGCCGTGGCAGCTCTGTATGCGGTCTTGTTGAGCGCAGGCATAAGGATCGCCGACAGGACGCGATGCTTGATAAACATGGCTGCGAAGACATCGCCCGCCGTCCCATTCCCGTGGATTGCGTGCTCCAACGCATCCGCGTTCGATTCGAGCCGACTGGGCGAAACTCTTCTGTTGGCCGGGTCAAATCCCCCCTCTATCTCCACTTGAAAAAGTCTGCAATAACTAAGCTGCTCCATGGAATACCATCCCAACGGGATGATGTGACCAAACAAGTTTGCAACGCCCTTGTCGTACGGGGTCGCCGAGCCAGAACCGGTCAAATCGAAGAGAAGTCCGAGCCCCTCCTTCCTGAACAACTCCGGCGTCAAAACACCGGCTGCCCGTTCGCCATCGAGAGCCGTATTCATGTCCGCCACGAAGTTGTATTGTTGGAAACGGGCCTGAAGCTCCTGCAGTTGAGCTTCCGACCAGGCGTGTTCGGCCAGTCCTTCCCAGACTGGTTGAATCACAAGCTGCAAGCAGGCGATGCGCACCAGTTGGGAAACCAGAAAGGGTTCGTCCTTTACCGAATCGGCCAGGTAGAGCATCAGCTTGATGTCTTCCAACGCATCCTGTCTGTTGCCCAAGGCAAGCTCGGCGCAGGCTTTGAGTTGCAACCGTCGGCAGACGTTCCTGAGGTTACCGAGGTGAGGAAGCAGAATCGACCACGGATCATCCAGGTTGTATGCAATCGGGTAGCGGACGTACGGCCGGCTGGTAGCGGCATGGAGTTCCGCAAAGATCGCTTCATTCGTTTTCAATCCTTCCAGCACCGCGGGCGCCGCCTTCGCGCGGGACGCGAGATCGAGCCTGTCTGACTTGAAGAATGTCCGGTTCGAATTCGTTTTACCCGACCGGAGAGCGTCAAACGCCGTTTCCCAGGCGACCAAATCCATGAAACGCCGATTGCCATTCGTCTGGTAAGCCCTATCCGGAGAAACCTGATCGTAGACCCGCCCGTAGTTGTCCTCCTGAGACCAAAACTTTCGCGGGCCAGTCCCAGTCCACCGAACAAACCACGATTGAACGATCGGCGTCGCCGCGAAGTTTTGGTCGTCGGGAACGGGCTTGGGATTGAACGCCGCCAAATTGAGCTGTACGCCTTGCGCTTCCAACTGCTGGCGATACTGGTTCCATTCATGTTTGCCGCGCCAGTCCTCCTCGGCACAGAACACCGCATAGAGTGTCACCAGCACCGCGATGCCGATCAAGAAGCGCCGTGCCGTCCGCCAACTGAACAGCCATTTCAGGAATCGTTTCATGCCGCAAAGACTCCCACGGGCCGGTCACTGCGCGGCCCCGGCAAACTTCGTCTGCGCTTGTCGGACGGTTCGGACGTCGGTTCGATCAATTGCGCCAGCATCCGTCGCTGCTCGATGAGCGCCTGGAATTCCATTCCGGTAGGCGGTTCTGTCTTGCTCGCGACTCGCTGCGGCTCGTCTGTAGAAGCCGTGTTCCAGGCAATCAGCAACACCCACACACAAGCCAGGCCTGCCCAAACGCGGCGGCTCGGCCAGATCAGTTCCCCCCACAGCTTCAAACCAACAGCCAGGAGCACGTTGCGACGCTCCGGCGCCGGTTCGCCCCGCAGTTCGGGCGCGAGGGTTTCGTTCCA
>CAZAQZ010000447.1:0-3100 GCA_964487175.1 uncultured Verrucomicrobiota bacterium
CGGATTGGAGAATACTCTGCGCAGAATCCGCTCGGTGGGCACGCTCTGGAATTGCGCGGGAGCGGGGAATAACTCCACCCGCACCAGCGTTCCCATCATTACCAGCCAAAAGGCTACGACCAAACCGGAAAACACTTTGCTCGTCATGAACAATCGCCCCGCCTACCCTGCCCCTTGTTAGCTACAGAATCAAAAACAAAACTTTCCGCTCTGAAGTAGGCCCTATTTACCAGACGGCTTCAGTTCGGTTGATTGAGACCCGCACCCAAGCGGATCAAGTCCCATATACCTCAAAGCCTGCCCTTTAATGTATCACCTTTTTCGACAGTCTGCCGAACTCAACAGCAATATTCCAAAGTTTGACTCGTCAGAATGGTGACAATCGAAGCTGGTGCGGACAACGCGCCTATCGATCGTGTTGGCTCTGAGTTCCTTAGCTGGTCAATTCTGGCGGTAATCGCATTCGATCCCCTATTCACCCTCATACGACCAACGAGACAAACTGGCTCCAAAAGCCCTCTCCAACTGGCCGCAGGCGGACCAAGTCCGTTGGCACTTCGTCTTGTTCACCACACGAAGTGGCCAGATTAGCATAAAGCATCGGGAATAACAATCATTCTTCCATCGCACTCCCCCTTTTGCCGCTTGACGCTTCCCCCTGCCACCACTAAGATTCGCCCGAATTTTCCGTCGAGTAAGCCGCCAAAGGAGGGCGAACATCATGGCTGAAGCATATTGCGTGAAGTGCAAAGCGAAGAAGGAAATGGCGAACCCACAGGAAGTAAAAATGAAGAACGGACGGCCCGCCGTGCAGGGTGTTTGCCCCGATTGCGGTACCAAGCTGTTTCGCATCATGGGCGGCGGCGAGAAAAAGTAACAATGGCCTGCCTTGAGCGGGCTGGAGTTGATTTGGAAGTAATCTGTGCCCATCGCGGACCTATGGGCTGGCGAGGGCGGTTTTTCTTGTTCACGAACCTGCAACAATAGACAACGGACATGATGAGCGCCAACACCGATCAATTGGCTTACGTCCTGATTAATCCGTACACGATCTACAAGTCGCGCACCGGCGGCGTCATCGCGCGCCTGTTCACGCGCACCGCGCTGGAGTTGGTGGCAGCCCGCATGTTCGCCCCCAGCCGTGAACTCGTCGAAAACTATGCCGAGATCGCCAGTTCCGTGAAGGATCCCCAGGACCAAAAAATCCAGGAGCTGATCCGCCAGTACATTCTGGACAATTATTCTCCCGATCCCAAGACCGGCCAGCGCCGGCGCGTGATGATGCTCGTGTTCCGCGGCGAGGACGCGGTCAGGAAACTTCGCCAGGCCGTCGGCCACATCATGCCGGAAAAAAGCGGCTCCGGTGAGACCATTCGCGACACCTACGGCGACTACGTCGTCGGCCTTGACGGTCAGGTCAAGTATTTTGAGCCCGCTGTCCTGGCGCCCCCGAACCCCGAAGAAGCGGAAACCAAACTCAAGCTATGGGCGAAGTATTCCAACGCCGATGGCGGGTTCCTCGAAAACGTCGTTCCTTACCCGAAGGGCGCGAAAATTGAACGGACGCTGGTACTGCTCAAACCGGACAATTTCCGCTTCCCCAGCGGCAGACCGGGCAACATTCTGGACATGCTGTCACGCACCGGCTTGTACATCATTGCCATCAAAGTCCACCGCATGAGCGTGGCGCAGGCCGAACAGTTCTACGGCCCGGTGCGCGCTGCTCTTCGGGAAAAACTGCGCGATATCTCCGGCCAGCGTTCCCGTATCGCACTGGAAAAGGAATTCGGTTTCCCCATTCCACCCGACGTCGAACAGAAACTCGGCGAGATCATGGGCCTGCTGTTCGCGGACCAGCAATTCAACCAGATCGTCCAGTTCATGACAGGCCGCTCGCCGGACTGCTCGGAAGGCGCCAAGGCCCAGCCTGGGTTGGAGAAAATCCTCGCCGTGGTCTATGAAGGACCGGACGCCGTGACCAAGATCCGTGGCGTGCTCGGCCCGACCGACCCACGCAAAGCCCCTCCCGGCACCATCCGCCGCGAGTTAGGTCAGGACATCATGGTCAACGCCGCTCATGCCAGTGACTCTGCGGACAACGCCGCCCGCGAAATGGAAATCATCAAGATCAAGGAAGACAATCTCAAGCCGCTGGTTGAGGAGTTCTACAACTCGAAGTTGTAATCAGCTTTTCCAGCAAATCCAAAGTACCTCAACAAGGATCACTCAATGCAACAACTCGCTCAACGTGCCACTACACTGACCCCGTCGCTGACACTCGCCATTGACGCCAAGGCCAAGAAACTGAAAGCCGACGGCGTGGACGTGTGCGGCTTCGGCGCAGGCGAACCCGATTTCGACACACCCCAGTACATCAAGGATGCTGCCGCCAAAGCGCTGGCCGATGGCTTCACCAAGTACACGCCATCCTCGGGCATTCCCGAGTTGCGCGCAGCCATCGCCGAAAAATTGAAGGCCGACAACGGCCTCGGCTACAAACCGTCCCAGGTCATCGTCAATTGCGGCGCGAAGCATTCCTGTTACAACGCGATCATTGCCACCTGCCAGGCGGGCGACGAAGTGATCATTCCCGCGCCCTACTGGTTGAGCTATCCCGAGATGGCCAAGCTCGCCGATGCGACTCCCGTGGTGGTGCCGACCAGCGAGGCCAGCGGGTTCAAGATCACGGCCGATCAGTTTCGCGACGCGATGACGCCTGCCACCAAGCTCATCATTATCAATTCGCCCGGCAATCCCACCGGCTCGGTCTACACCCGCGAGGAATTGCAGGCACTGGCGGAGGTCGCTCTCGAAGAGGACATCCTGATGTTGTCCGATGAGATTTACGAAAAGATCACCTACGACGGCGCCCAATGCGTCAGTCTCGCTTCGCTCAGCAAGGAGATCTACGACCTCACCATCACGGTCAACGGATTCAGCAAGGCGTACGCGATGACCGGCTGGCGCCTGGGCTACGTCGCCGCGCCCGAGCACATCGCCGCCGCGATCGATTCGATCCAGTCGCACTCGACGTCGAACCCGACTAGCTTCGCCCAGAAAGGCGCGCTCGCGGGTTTGAAGGGCGACCAATCGTTCATCG
>CAZAQZ010000448.1:0-3099 GCA_964487175.1 uncultured Verrucomicrobiota bacterium
GCTCCCGTCCGCAGAGTGCCGCGAACCGCACGTCCGCACCACCCGGGACCTGCGCGACAATTTCGCGAACAGTTCTTCCAGGAGTTCCACATCCATGTCCATCGCAGCGGCAACGTCGCTTGCGGAGAATGCAACTCCGGCGAGGCTGGCAGCAGGCGCGGGCGTTGATGCGGCTGGCCAAAATGCCGCGGCGCGACGGGTTCGTCTGTCCGTCGTGCAGGACGTCGCCACCGGTAGGGACGCTGTGGGTATGCGGCAAATGCCGGACGGCCTTCGATACGTTTGAGACGCAGGGTGTTTGTCCGAAGTGCGGCACTCAATTTGCCGCAACCAAATGCCTCGATTGTGGTGCTGTCAATCCGATCAGCGCGTGGGCGATGCCGCCTGCCATTCCGATTACGCCCAGTAGTGGTAATTGACGTCGGGGAAGATGTTGTCGCGCCACTCGACGCTGGCCAGCCAGGGCTCGTCGATGTGACCGCTCTTGATCATGTCGTAGAGGCGCGTGAAGCGAAGGCAGTGGTCCTTCGTGCGCTTGACGGCATAGGGAACCATCGTGCCGGTCTTCATGATGAACGCCCAATCGCTGGACTGGGCCAACAGCAGTTCGCGGGCAGCCTGTTTGAGTGCACGTTCGGTGAGATCGCCGCGGTTCTTGAAATGCCGGGCCAGTTCGGTCATCCGATCGGCAGCGGCGTGCAGGTGCGGATAAATCCAGGCATTCGAACCTTCGAGCCAGACTTCCCAATAACCCTTATTGCCCCAGCTTGACGCGCTGGGCTGGATGATTTGCTGGGTCGGATATTCCCGCAGATATTCCGTGGGCGTGGTCAGCTTAAAAATGTTCTGGTCGAAACAAACCTTGCGCATGAAGTAATTGAGAAACTCCGGCCCTTCGAACCACCAGTGACCGTACAGCTCAGCGTCGTACGGCGAAATGATCAGCGGTTCGCGTTTCATCACGCCGTGAAGGTGTTCGATCTGCTTTTCGCGGTTGAACATGAAGTTGGCGGCGTGGCTTGCGGCCTTCTCCATCGCGCGATGGCGGTTGTACGGTTCCTTGTGCGGCGTGCGACCCGTGATCTTGTGATACTTCACACCGGTAAAACAGCGGATGCCGTCGGGATGGATGTACGGTTTGATGTAATCGAATTCCAGGTCAAACCCGACATCGCGGTAGAAATCGCGGTACTCGAAATCCCCGGGATACCCTTCCTCGGAACTCCAGACCTGCTTGGACGATTCCATATCGCGGCTGAATGCGGCGACACCGGTGGGCGTGAACACCGGTGCAAACACTCCGTAGCGCGGCCGCGGATTGCCGAACATGATGCCGTGCGTGTCCATGATGAACCAGCGAATCTCCGCTTCCTGCAAATACTTCTCCACGGCAGGCACGTAGGCGCACTCGGGCAGCCAGATGCCGCGCGGGTCGCAGCCGAAACATTGCCGGTAATGGTCGCGCGCCACCATGATCTGTGCGCGGATCGATTCGGGATTGTCCTGCATCAGCGGCAGAAACCCGTGTGTCGCGCCACAGGTGATGATTTCCAGTTTGCCCATCTCCTGGAATTTGCGGAAGGCGCCGACGAGGTTGCGCCCGTAACCGTCGCAGAACGTGGCACGCGCCTCCTGGAACCGGTTATGGTAGAACCATGCCAGCTCGTTGTAGGCACGGTCCCATTTGGTGCGTTCGATTTCCTTCTCGGTCAGGTCGACCAACTTCGAAATGTGGCGGACGTAACGCTCCTGCAACAACGGGTCGAGCAGCATCGAGCACAACGGCGGCGTCAGCGACATCGTGAGGCGAAAATCCACGTTGTCGCGCACGAGACCCTCCATCACCTTGATCATCGGGATGTACGTCTCGGTGATGGCCTCGTACAGCCAGTCCTCCTCGAGGAAATCCTCGTATTCAGGATGGCGCACGAACGGCAGATGCGCGTGCAGAATCAGCGATAGGTAACCGTGTGGCACAATGCGTCTCCTTGAATGACGTTGAACATCCTTTCCCGCTCGAAAGTGCGCCGCCGTGCCCCGGCTGCGCGTCCCGCCCTCAAGCTGCCGCAGGCGACTTCAAGTGTGCCGCCGGCTTCACCTTGCCCACATCGCCCTTTTTCCTGGTCTTGCGCTCGAACGACAATTCCACAGCCCGCTCATCGTCGCCCGCCCCTGACACGGCCACAACCGGCAACCGATACTGTCCGTCCGGGAACGCGTAATGGAACGAGAACGTCCCGTCGCTCCGCAGCTTGACCTCTTTGCCATCGATCGTGACCTTGGCGTCCGGTTCGGTCGCGCCGTAAATGATGAGTTCGGCGTTGACAGCGAACCAGAAACCCTTTTCCGGCTGCCCGTGCCAGCTTGAGCCGGCGGGGCTGAAAGCGCTGAACATGCCGGAGCTGAGCTCCTCCTGAAGACGGCGCCGGAGCCATTCACTGATTTCGAAGGAGCCCATGTTGATGCGGCGCAGGATGTCGCCGCCCAGAATGCGTTCCAATGCCGCGGCCTGATCGTCCGTCCACGGACCAATCTCCAGGCCGAGCTTGAACGGAAACCGGAATCCGGCGAGCTGCAGCCGATGCAACGCGTCGGCCAATTGTTCGCCATCGCGCATGTGGCCCTTGATGAGGCCGAAGAGTTCTCGGAACGAAATGTCGATCGGGATAGTCACGAATCGCGCAGTGGTGTCGGTTGAAATCGTGTCGGGTGGAGTCGTCGCTTCACGCGAGCGGTTGATCACCTGGAACGAACCGTCATGCTTCCAAAAACCGAGATCGGCACTGTAACTGGTGGCGGCCTTGTTGACCGGAATGTACCAGTTGCGCGAGTCGTGCCCCAGCGTGAATTCCTGGGCCACCGCGGGATGATTCTTCTCGAATACGCGCAACAAAATGCGACCGTCGGAGGACTGGCCGCGGTAGTCGGCCATTTGCTGCCAGCTCAGGTCCCAGTACGCGTACAACCAGTGCGGATCGCGCGCCGTCAAAAACAGCCGGCCCGTGCCGTACGCGTCAGGCAATTCCCCCAAATGCTCCTCGTGAAATTTCTGCGTCGGCGGCGGCGGCGTCGGGGTCACGTCGAATTTGTGCGCCGAAA
>CAZAQZ010000449.1:0-3090 GCA_964487175.1 uncultured Verrucomicrobiota bacterium
CTGGTGCTCCTCGCCGCAATGGCTTGTTCGGTTCATTGGCTGGCTCGACCGCACATTGTTTCACTCTTGCTGCTGGTCGTTTGGGCATTCCAATTGCGGCAGTTTCACCAAGACCGCCTCAAGACACGAGCGTTGTTCCTCCGGCTGGTCCCGTTGGCGGCGTTGTGGGTCAATTTACATCCCGGAGTGTTCACGGGCATAATGTTGATTGGTTTGTACTTCATCGGCGAAGGCTCTGGTCTCTTGACCAAAGGCGACCAGAGGCAGCGCGCCGCCCGTAAAATGAGCGTGTTGGCGGCTCTCGGGGCGAGTTGTTTGGCTGCTTCGTTGCTCAATCCCAACGGCTGGAAGTTGCACGTGTATATCGCCGGCTTCTTAAAGCACCATGGGCTGGTGAGTCTTGTGAATGAGTTTCGCTCACCCAACTTTCACTCGGGTGGGTCTCTTGGTTTCCTGCTGCTCCTGCTGGTGTTGGGCGCGATGTTGATGATCGCGCGCGCCCGCCTCAGCTTTATCGACATGCTCTTGATAAGCTGGGCCGGATACTCGGCTCTTCACTGGGCTCGCAATATACCGGCGTTCGCTGTTATCGTGACGCCGATTCTGGCGGAACATCTGAATGTATTTCTGAAAAGCTCGCCCGAAATGGCGTGGGTCAGACTCTATCGCAGGGTTTCCCGTGACATTGCCTCAATGGATCACGCTGCGGACGGCCGCCTTATTGGCGTCGTTGCTGTTGCGGCGCTGTTCTGCGCTATAGTCAAACCGCAGGTTGTGGGCGGCAAGCCCTTCATCGAAACCGAAATCTCCACCAACCGCTTCCCAGTCGCCGCCGTCCAATTCGTCCACGGAAATCCCAATCTGATGAGCGGTGAGATGTTCAGCAGCTATGGTTGGGGCGGGTATCTCATATTGTACCTGCCCGAGCGGAAGGTGTTTATCGATGGACGCAACGATTTTTATGGCGAGGAACTGATCAATGAATTCAACAAACCCGATGAAGTAAAGCCGGGCTGGGAGGACGTCTTCGCGAAGTATCATGTGGGCTGGACGATCTTGCCTCGCACCCACCCCCTGTGCGCCTTGCTTGCTCTACGCGCTGATTGGAAACAGGTGTATCACGACGATGTGGCGGTGATTTACACGCGGCAACCGGCCGAAACCCAGAACGCGAGCCACTAGCGTATCGCGTCTGGATCGATCTGGTATTTCTTCAACTTGGCGTACAGAGTGGTGCGGCTGATCTGCAATGCTTCGGCTGTTCGCTTGATGTTGCCCGCATGCTGGCGAAGCGCCGCCAGTAAAATCTGTTTTTCGGGTTCTCCCAATTGGTCCACCAACGCGGCGGAGCCGGCGCCAGGCACCGGAATTGTCTGGATAATCCGCTTGGGAAGATCGTTCACATCGATCATCGATGATTTGGCCAATACGACTGCCTGAAGAATGACGTTCTCCAGTTCGCGCACGTTGCCCGGCCAATGGTAGGAGCATAATGTCCGGACCGCGCCGTCTGCAAAACCGCGCAAGTCCTTCGCATTCTGTCGGGAAAATCGCCGCAGGAATTCCATCGACAACAGCAGGACATCCTCCGGACGCTCCCGCAATGCCGGCAGGTCGATCTGCACCACATTGAGCCGATGGTACAAGTCTTCCCGGAATGTTCCCGAAGAAACGCATGCTTCCAGCGGACGATTGGTCGCCGCAATGATGCGCACATCGACCGAGATGGATTTCTGGCCGCCCACGCGCTCGAACGTCCGGCTCTGCAGTACCCGCAGCAGTTTCGCCTGCACGCCCATGTCTATGTTCGCCACCTCGTCCAGGAACAGGGTGCCGCCATTGGCCCGCTCAAATCGCCCGATGCGCCGGTCCGTCGCCCCCGTGAACGCTCCCTTCTCGTGTCCAAACAACTCACTCTCCAAAAGTTCCCGCGCCAGGGCCGAGCAATCCAACGCGATAAACGGTTTGCCGTGGCGTCCGCTCGCTTCATGGATCGCGCGTGCCACCAGTTCCTTGCCCGTGCCGGTTTCACCATGGATCAGGACATTGGCAGAACTGTCGGCGATCGTCTGGATCAACTCAAAAATGTCCCGCATTTGGGGATTCTGGCTAAGAATACCGTAGAAACCCTGCACGGGCGCTGCCAACATCCCCCGATCCCGGGGATCTGGGCCCCCCGTCGATACCATCGTCCCTCGCTGTTGCACCGATCGGCTGATCCTATCTCGTAACTGGGCAAGACCCGTTGCCTCATCAGACTTCTGGACATAGTCGGATACGCCTAGCTTGGTGGCATGCACAGCCTGAGCGATTGAGGCAGTTGCCGTATGGACCAGGATTGCGGTTGCTGGGTAGAGTTGGCGAAGTTGCTCCAGGAAGGCCGTCCCGTCTACCAGAGGGATGTTTACTTCCGCCACAATCATGTCGATGGTATGGGCCTCAAGCAACAACAGGGCATCCTCAGTGGAATTAGCCGAAAAGATCTCATAATCGTCTTCGATGAGCGCCTCGGAAAGCGTCAACGTCCAGTGAGCATCATTGTCGATGATCAGTATTTTGGCTCTGGGCATGTCCAATTCTGCTTATTTGCTACCTTCGTAAACTCCCCCGAATTCCGTGCGTTGAACACTGCCGTCTAACAGTGTTCAAGACATGTTAAGCACCTTCCAAGCCAGTATCCACAAGGTAATTTGGAGCTGTGTTCACCTGATCAGAGCATGTAGATAGTACGCCATTCTGCCCATGTCAAGACTGACCAGATTGTGCAGGGTGAAGGGAATCGTCCCGTGACGACATCTGAACATGTTTAGAAGAGGCTCAGACGATACTTGGAGCGAGTGAAATCCGAGGGGCAAACGACGTTTGCAGAGATTCCACAAGCGAATTACATGCCCATGATCTCGTATCCGCTGTCGACGTACAGTACTTGGCCCGTCGTGCCAGTGGACATGTCGCTTGCCAGGAATAATCCAGTCGAACCCAGCTCTTTGGGTTCGACATTCCGCTTCAGAGGTGCGTGTTCCTCGTAATGCTTGAGCATCAGGGTGAACCCTGCTATCCCCCTGGCGGCCAACGTGTTCATTGGCCCGG
>CAZAQZ010000450.1:0-3075 GCA_964487175.1 uncultured Verrucomicrobiota bacterium
GAGGATCCGTCCCGCCATCCGCTCCGGGAAAAACTGCTCCAAATCGTCCAGCTTCTCGCCCACACCGGCGAACTTGATCGGTTTGCCCGTCACCGCGCGCATCGACAACGCCGCCCCACCGCGCGCGTCGCCGTCGAGCTTGGTCAACACGATGCCCGTGATGTTGAGTGCCTTGTCAAAATGTTCGGCGATGTTCACCGCTTCCTGACCGGTCGCCGCGTCCGCCACCAGCAGGATTTCCCGCGGCGAAAGCAGATCGCGCATGCGCACCAGTTCCTGAACGAGTTCTTCATCAATGTGCAGTCGGCCCGCTGTGTCGAACACCAACACATCGCGGTCCTGTGCCTGCGCCATGGAGACGGCTTGCTTGCAGATCTTGACCACGTCCTTCTCATCGCGCATCGCAAACACAGGAACCTGCAGTTGCTTGCCCAGCGTTTCGAGTTGATCAATCGCGGCCGGCCGATTCACATCGCAGGCCACCAGCAACGGTTTCCTGCCCTGCTTGGTCAGAAGTTTGGCCAGCTTTCCGCAGGTCGTCGTCTTGCCGGAACCGTGCAACCCCACCATCATCCAGTTTCCAGCGGGCAACGACGGCATCCTGAACGGATCGTCCCCCTGTCCGCCGCCCATCAACGCGACCAACTCGTCGTGTACGATCTTCACGATCTGCTGGCCGGGAGTCACGCTGGTGAGAACTTCCTGTCCCAAGGCGCGTTGCTTGGTGCGTTCGATGAAATCCTTGGCGACCTTGTAGTTGACGTCGGCTTCCAAAAGCGCCAGACGCACCTCACGCAGGGCATCCGCAACGTTCTTTTCCGTCAGCTTGCCATACCCGCGCAGGTTCTTAAAAACCGCCTGCAATTTGTCTGAAAGTGAATCAAACATGGTCTCTCGCCCACCCACGGCAATATCAGTCTTCCGCGAGGAAGTGCAAGGAAATTAGAGGAGTCTGCCCGCTGAGGAACCGGAGCGGCGGGCCGGGCCAAACCGCCTAATCAATCGAGACCGAAAGATGCGTTCTTACTCCGATGCGCGCTCGATCTTGGCGCCGAGGAGCCGGAGCTTTTGGTCGATGCGTTCGTAGCCGCGGTCAACGTGATAGATGCGGTTGACTTCGGTTTCGCCGTCGGCGGCAAGACCGGCAAGCACCAGACCGGCGCTGGCGCGCAGGTCGCTGGCCATCACGGGCGCGCCGCTGAGGTGTTTGACGCCTTTGACGATCGCACTGCTGCCTTCGAGCGCGACGTCGGCGCCAAGCCGGGCCATTTCACTGATGTGCATGAAGCGATTCGGGAACACCTTCTCGGTGATGACGCTGATGCCGGGTGTGACCGTCATGAGCGCGCTCATTTGCGCCTGCATGTCGGTCGGGAAACCGGGATACGGCATGGTGATGACATCGACGGGTTTAAGGTCGCCATTGCTCTTGACGCGTATCGTGCCGTTGTTGCGTTCGACGGTCACGCCTGCTTCTTCGAGCTTGTCGCGGACGGCGCACAAGTGTTCGGCGCGCGCGCCTTTGATCTCGATGTCGCCGCCCGAGATTGCCGCGGCGGCCATGAACGTGCCCGCTTCGATACGGTCGGGTATCACGGCGTGGTCGGCGCCGCGAAGCTGTTCGACGCCTTCAATCTCGATCATGTGACTGCCTGCGCCTTTGATCCTCGCGCCCATCTTGTTCAGAAAGATCGCGAGGTCTTCGACTTCAGGTTCGCACGCCGCGCTCTCGATGTAGGTGGTGCCCTTGGCGAGCACCGCGGCCATCATGACGTTGCCGGTGCCGAGGACAGTGGAACCAAACCGTCCACCCATGAACACGTCGTTGCCGACAAGTTCGTTGCAACGGGCATGAACGTAACCGTTCTCGACCACCACTTCCGCGCCGAGCCGCTTGAGGCCCTTGATATGTTGATCGATAGGCCGGTCGCCGATGACGCAGCCGCCGGGAAGCGAGACCTTGCAATTGCGCAGACGCGCCAGAAGCGGGCCGAGCAGGCAAACCGACGCGCGCATCTTGCGGACGAGTTCGTACGGGGCGACGCCGAGCGGATATTCCGCCTGCACTTCGATGATGCCTTCGGTCTTGTGGTGCGTGACCTTGACGCTAAGCCAGCGCAGGATGTCGCACATGAATTGGATGTCGCTGAGATTGGGCACGCCGCGAATGACGCACGGCTCCGAGGTGAGCAGCGTTGCCGCAATGATCGGCAGCGCGGCATTTTTCGAGCCGCTGACCTGAACGGTTCCGCGAAGCGGATTTCCCCCACTAATAATGATCTTTTCCATAGCTCCCTCCTTGGTAGAAGCTATTTACGCCCCTGTTCGCGGGTTTCCCCAAACCCGTTGTGTTACACTTTCAACCGGGCAACAACCACACGCTCGTGCCCCTGCAAATCCTTGACCACCTGATCGACTTCGTACCCTGCTTTCACGACCAAATTCTCGACAGCCAATCGCTGTCCCGCGCCAATTTCCAGCGCCAAAAATCCTGGGGGTTTCAATACACGCCTGGCATCCATGACCAAGCGTTGGAAAACTTCGAACCCATCCTCACCCGCCGAGAGTGCTCGCACGGGCTCAAAGTCTCTAACCTCCTTCGGCAATTCCGCCAGTTCCCCTGTGGCGATGTAGGGCGGATTCGATACGACTGCGTCCGACCCCTGACTGCCGTGTAGATTCTGTAGCAGATCACTTTGCAAAAAGCGAATGTTTTTTTCCACGCCGTTGATTTTTGCGTTGCCCCGCGCCACTTCCAACGCATCATTGCTGACGTCCACCGCGACAATCTCCGCCGTGGGCAGATTTTTCGCCAGCGCAACCGCAATACATCCGCTTCCCGTGCCCACGTCCACGATGTGGAGCGCCTGCTTTTGTTCCTCCAGCGGTTTCAATCGCTTCAACGCCGCCTCCACCAGCAATTCCGTCTCGGGACGTGGGATCAACACGCGCTTGTCCACCGCAAATTTCAGCCCGAAAAATTCCGCCTCTCCGGTGATGTACTGCAACGGCTCGCCTGCCGCGCGGCGCCTGACCAATTCACGCAGCTTTTCCAATGTCGGCTCATCCATCTCG
>CAZAQZ010000451.1:0-3073 GCA_964487175.1 uncultured Verrucomicrobiota bacterium
TCAGATCACCAATCACCTCGCCCAGACGATGCAATGGATGCAGAAGGAAAGGGACACGAAACCGCAATATCTCCAATACAATGGCCGACCGCTGCTGCTTAACTTCGGGCCTATTTATCTTACCAATAGAGCAATTTGGGATGCCGCATTCAAGACCATTCCCAGCCGACCGTCGTTCTACGCCTTGCATCATCTTTGGAAGAAAGCTGGAGGTGATGGCGGTTTCACGTGGATTCACTGGGACCCTTGGGAAGGCACGCCAACCGAGGCGAGAATTCGCGAACGTATCCGAGAGGTCTTCACGTACTTTTCCACGAACCGCGACGAGGTAATCGTGTCAGCCTACCCCGGCTACGATGACATGTACGAGCAACACCAACGACCTCTCGATTATCGCGGCGGCGAGACGCTGCAGGAAACTTTGGAAGTGGGCATGGAAGGGCCGTGGCCGGTTATCCAGTTGGTGACGTGGAACGACTACGGCGAAGGAACAATGATCGAACCAACCCATGAGTTTGGTTACACTTTCCTGGAAATCGTCCAGCAAACACGGCGAAAAGAGTTGGGTCAGGCTTTCACATTCACAGCTGAAGACCTGCGGCTGCCCGCTCGTCTCTATGTGCTCCGCAAGAAAGGAAGCATCCCTGCCGCAGAGTTGGATCGCATCTCTCAATTGCTAAACAAGGGAACTTGTTCGGAAGCCCGCAGGCTGCTCGACGCCCAGGAAAAGACCTAGCTCTTATTCTGACTCCGGTAAGAACTCCGTGGTTTCGATAATCCGGAATGGGTGTTCACAATTAGACAGTTGATCCGATGTCTCCAGGCTTTTCTGTATGTGTGTGACCGCGTCTTCGACGTTAATTGATGTCCCCCAGATAAACCGCGCGACAGTCGCCCAGACCGCTCTGAAAAAGCTTCGGGTAGACCCGAACGCTACCCAAGCTTTCGAGGGACACCCATTCCACGCCAACCTGATTGGCATCCTTCATTTCTCCATTCTTGGGTTCTGATCCAGACGCTCGACCTGCAGCGCTCCAATACGTATGACTACGCGGGCCGCCAGATCACCCGCACGCTGCCGATGGGCCAGTCCGAGACCGACGTCTAAAATTCGTTGGGCCAACTAATCGCTCACACCAATTTCAACGGCAATGGGGAGACATCCTTCTATGATGTGTTTGGGCGCATCGCCACGCAGAAGTTCTATTTCGCCAACGGTACGATCGCCAAAGTCGTGGTCATCAGCTACGACGCGCTAAGCTGGCAGACCAACATCGTGGAACTGACCGGCGCCCGATCCAAGCGATGCAGCCAGAATTAGCATAAGAACGCCCCATCGGGTGAATTTGTCAGGGGGATAGTTTTGGAGGCTAATTTAGGCTCTGACGGCGGCGAATATCCTCGACTGGATTCAAAAATGAGGCTCAAGTAATCTTCATTTCGTCCGATTAGAAACCCAGGCAACAAGACAAAAAAGCGTTTGGCCCTCTCGGAGCCACCATGGAGGCTGCTCCCGTGGAACAACCGAAAGGCCATACGTCATGAGGAATATATTCATGAAGAGACCCCTTGCAGTTTTTCGCAGGTTGAACAGACGCTCGGGACAGAGCCTTGTCGAGTATGCACTGATTCTGGCTCTGATCAGCGTCGTGGCCATTCTTGTGCTGAGCGGAATTGGCAGCTCCGTTAACAACAAGCTGACCAACATCAACGCTAACCTGCAGTAGCGGTACTCGGACCCCGTGGAGCCCGCTAACGCAGGAGTCGGGCGGTGCTACAAAACAAAGAGTGTCGAAGCTGAACCGCAACTGCTCTGCCCTGCCGCAACCCGAGGCTGATTGCGGGAATAACAAGTGATGGTTTTCCAGTATATGGCGAAGACTTCCGCGCGGGTTCGGCGGACGGGCGGGTATGAGAAAGAAAGCCGGCCAGCCCTTAATGCTTTGGTCTCTGGGATTGCCCCTTACCCCAACGGATCACCCCATAATTCGCAGCATACTGCTTCGCATTGTAAGGACGACGCTTTGAGCCCTTGCCTGCCTGTCTGGGCTGTGCCTTTCCAACTGGTTTGGGCTCCGCCTTGTCTGTTAGTTTGCTCTCCGTCTTTGCAACTGGTTTGACTTCTGTTTTGTCTGCCGGTTTGCTCTCCACCTTGCCAACTGGTTTGGACTCCGTCTGGCCAGTTGGTTTAGGCTCCACCCTGTCTGCTGGTTTGATGTCTGCGTTACTCATGTTGCCTCCGGGCTAATCTTAGCCTTCAATTGGTTGATTGTCACAACGGGCAATTCGCTGCGCCTTGATGCGGCTAGGCCGGCCCCTCAAGGAGTGATGGCGAACCGGTAGAACCCTTGCGGCTGCGAAACTCCTACGACGTTGGTCAATGTCAGCCGGCTACCGATGCTGTTGGTGACCGATACGCCAGGGACATTCGACCAGCTTCCAGAGTTCATCAAGTTGCGGTACTGCAACTGGTAGGTCTCGCCGGCTACAGACGGGATGGTGACAATGACGTTGCCGCCGGCCAACTGGATGGCACTGATTTGATTGGCCGGAGAATTAAGGCGAACAGAGAGTTGAAATACCGTGCCATTCCCGCTCGCATTGATGGAAGAGGTCGTCCCGTAGAAATTCCCATCGCTGCCCTGCACCAAAGTGGCGTAGGAATTGGCACCGTCCAAGCCGTTGGTGAATGACCAAAGGGTCGTCAGGCTGCCACTGGAACTGATCCGAAATACAGTGCCATAGCCACTCGGCCCCGACCCCGATCCGGACGTCGTGCCGTAGAAATTGCCATCGCTGCCCTGCACAAGTCCGGCGAATGGTGTGGCCCCATCGATGCAACCGGTGAACTCCCAAAGATTCGTCAGGTTGCCGGTCGCACTGATCCGGAACGCGGTGCCGTTCCCGCTCGCACCGCCTTGGGAAGTCGTGCCGTAGACATTGCCGTCGCTGCCTGGCACCAGCGAGGCGTAGGAACTGGCGCCATCCAAGCCATTGGTGAATGACCAGAGCGTCGTGAGGCTGCCACTGGAACTGATCCGAAATACGGTGCCATAACCGCTCGGGCCCGACC
>CAZAQZ010000452.1:0-3070 GCA_964487175.1 uncultured Verrucomicrobiota bacterium
ATACGTCGGCGATTTGAAGGATGGAAATCCCCAGGGTCAAGGCACGGCCACGTGGCCGAGTGGGGAGCAGTACGTCGGGGAGTTTAACGACGGAAAACCGGAAGGCCAAGGGACACTCACGTGGCCAAACGGAGCGAAGTACGTCGGGAAATGGAGGGACGGCAAGTTCATGGGCCAAGGAACAGAAACTTGGTCGAATGGACAGAAGTACGTTGGTCAGTTCAAAGACGACCAGTTCAACGGCCGGGGGACGTACACGAGGCCGGATGGAACGAAGTACGTAGGCGAGTTCCGGGACGGTAAGTACAATGGCCAGGGGACATTGATGACGACAAACGGGGCGACGTACCTGGGTGAATTCAAGGACGGCATGTTGAATGGCCAAGGGATAGAAACTTGGCCAAATGGAAGCTACGTGGGAGAGTTCAGGGACGAGATTCCGAACGGCAAGGGCACTTATACGATGCTAAATGGGTTGAAGTATGTGGGTGAAATTAAGGATGGCCTACCACACGGCCAGGGTACATACACGTCGCCAGACGGGAAAACATACGTGGGAGAGGTTCGGGATGGCGAGGGGAATGGCAAAGGCACCGAAACCCTGCCAGATGGAACACAATACTCCGGAGAGTGGAGGAATAGCAGGCGGAATGGGCAAGGGACAGTAATCTCACCGAGAGGCACAAACTACAAGGGTGAGTGGCGCGATGGTAGGCCGTACAGACTAAGCGGAACATCGGTAGCAAAAGACGGCACAAAAGCAGTAGGGACTTGGAACTACGATGGAACAAAGAGCGGTGGGACAATTGCGTGGAAGGACGGGCGGAAGTATCAGGGCGACTGGAAGGCCGTCGCTGGACGAAATGATTTGCCTGATGGTACCGGCGTGATGACTTGGCCAGATGGTCGCAAGTACGTGGGTCAGTTCCATGACGGGAAGATGGATGGCACTGGCAAAATGACCTATCCAGACGGCAAGGTGGAGGACGGATTGTGGAAGCAGGGTCAGTTTACGGTGTCGGCGAAGTAGGTCAGGAAGAATACACTACCCCTTGTTGACGCTTGTGGCGGCGATGACGGCTTCCCCGAAGAAACCTACGACCGCACCATCGCAGCGATCGAAGATCGGGGGGGTGAGTTTGGATCACTGCTAATGTGATTTAGAAATCGAGCGACCGAAAAGTGCAAGCCACGGCAGCACTAACGAAAGCAGGGTGGGGAACAGAATGAGCGATGCCGCAAGAGCGATCGTGCCAAGAAAGCGAAAACCAACCACGGGCGAGACCTCTTTGCGACACGATAGGATGACGGAAGCAACAATCCAAGGCACTGGACAAAACCACAGCCAATTCGGGCTCGTTACCAACATCGCTGTCAGACCAGGTAACTGAACTGATGCCCTATCCAGCAGCGGGATTTCCAGACGAGCCAGCACCCAGAGGAAGAAGCACAAGACAGTCAACGCCAATGTCATCAACCAAAGAAATGCTTTCATATTGCCTCCTTGAAAATAGCCCTCAAACACAAACCCAGGCTCCCCAGAAGAAACACTGACCAAAAGTAGGGGCTTTCGTTAAGGATGTCTTTGTGGTTGAAGCGAAAGGCAAGGATGGCAAAACTCGTTCCGCCCAGAAATCCAAACATCGCCAGCAACGCTTTGTCTCTCCTGTTCATACACAACGTTCCTCTCTCAGCCGTTGCCTGACTGCCATCAGAACCCGAGCGACACTCGCCGATTGCGGAAGTCAGACTAGCATTCCGCCAATTGTAAGTCGAGCCTTCTCGCCGCCCTGCAATTGCCGCCGTTGCCGCGACAGGGCAGGGGAGAACACGCTACCGTTTGCTGACGCTGGTGGCGGCGATGATGGCTTGGTCTTTGTTGCGGATCTCGACGCTTTGGGTGATGGGCTGGGGACGGTCGAAGCGGTCGGTGAAAAATTGCATCGTGCTCAGACGGTGGACGGGCAGCGCCAAAATGGATGTGTAATGGCCCAACGGAACAAAATCGGCGCGTGGTTTGCCCAGGGCTTTCCAGAGGTTCATTTGATACTTCGTCGGGACGGAATGATCGAAGCGCGCGATGAGCATGAGCACGTTGTCGCGTTGCACGTAGGGGGCCAGTTTGACCGGGTCGGTGCGGACAATCCTCTGGAATGCGTCGTAGAGTTGACGGTCGGTCAGTTCGTGGCAACGGCGACTGCCGCTCCAATCGCGGCGGAGACTCTGTTCGTCGGAGGATCGCATCACGCCGGCCAGCGGTCCGCCGGCGAGATCGATGACGTTGATTTTCACGCGCGGTTCAATGGCGGCCAGCGAGGCGTTGACGATGGCGCCGTAGCTGATGCCAAACGTGCCGACGCGGGAACCGTCCACGCCGGGTTGATTTAACAGCCAGTCCAACGCCTGACGTTGCCGGATAACGGCCGTGTGAAGAAAATCCTCCACCTGGGTGAGGGGGCCGGCTGGATTGAAATCGTAATGGAACCGTTTGACGATGGCCGCGTGGTAGCCGTGCTGGGCAAACATGCGCGCGATTCCGTCCACGACAAACGTGTCGCTGCCGCGAATGGGTGAAATCAGGATCAGCGGTCGCGGTTCCTTGCTCGTGGGCGCGTACCAGACGATCTGGATCGGCCTGCAAGAGCCGGGGACGGCCAGCGAGACTTTCTTCACGGAGTAGGATTCCTGGTTCTCGATGGGCCGAACCGCCGAGGCGATTCCTTGATCGGAATAACTGTAGTATTGCTCGAGATCGGGGGGCAAAGGAAGCGCCGCGCGCGAAGAACCATTCGGTTCATAAGAGGCACAACCGGCCAACAACAACAACCCTGTAATCCCTAAAACCCTATTCACGTCACACGTCCCGTCACCGTACTATAATTTAGCACAGGTTGAGGGCGTTTGCCGGACGAAGTGATCTTAACTTTCGTTCTGTAGGAGCGCCCTTCCGGGCGCGACCGGCTGCCGTGGACCACAGAATCGCGCCCGGAAGGGCGCTCCTACGATGGGTTAAGGCTTCGCACGCAGGGTAATCAAGGTGATCTCAGGCCGGGCCAGCACACGCATCGGC
>CAZAQZ010000453.1:0-3036 GCA_964487175.1 uncultured Verrucomicrobiota bacterium
TGGCTTTCTATAGCCTTTCCAAGGGACGACATCAATGCAAGAGTGCCAGGAATCCTGTCTCAGACCATGATCCTACATGGTTGAATTGGCGCCAAGCATCTCCGCCTTGTCATCGATGATCGGAAACCACAACCCGCAGGCGTTTGCGGGTTCTCATTGACTGGATCAATCGGCGGTTGACCAAGTCGGCCACGACGAGGCTCACTTCATGATCGTCGTGCGAGAATTTCGAAACAACTTGGATCACGTCACCGAGAGTGAGGGGATGAGTTTTTCTGCGCTGCATAAGACTCCTCCTTTTATCGTATCAAGACCTCATGTGTTGTTGTTGTGTACGGTGAACCTATACGACAAATCCCAGTCTATGTCTTTCGGGCAACTGCTGATTCTCACCTAGGAATATTTCTGAGAAGCATTCGGGCAGGGCCCTGAATTCAGATAACCGTCTCCTTGTATCGATCTTGCCGTAGGTCGCCTGACACGCTAAACTGGCGGTCGTTTAACGTCCTGTCTGAGGGTTGCGGCCGGATGCACGGTCATATCAAGAAAAGCACCGAAGAGTTCCGAGCCAGTGAGGAGCGACTCCAGTCCATCCTCGATAACTCGACCGCTGTCGTTTATCTGAAGGATACGGAAGGCCGGTTTATCCTGGTCAACCGCCGCTTCGAAACGCTGTTCCATGTCAAACGCGCCGAGCTGGTCGGAAAGACCGACTACGATCTGTTCCCGAAAGAGCTGTCGGACGCGTTTCGAGTGAATGACTTGCGCGTACTCGCGGCCGCTGCACCGCTGGAATTTGAGGAAGTCGCGCAGCACGATAATGGCTTGCACACCTACATCTCGATCAAATTCCCGCTGCTGGATACGAGTGGCGTTCCCAACGCCGTCTGCGGCATCTCCACCGATATTACCGACCGGAAACGAGCCGAACAGGCGCAGGCGCACCTGGCGGCCATCGTCGAGTCTTCCAGTGACCCGATCATTAGCCAGTCCTTGGATGGTATCGTGACCACATGGAACCGTGCCGCCGAACTTCTATACGGTTATTCCGCGGCGGAAATGATTGGTCAATCGATTCTGCGACTGTTTCCGTCGGATCGCGTCGCGGCAGAAGAACACATCCTATCACGGGTCAGGGCAGGACAAAGCGTCGAGCGGTACGAAACAGTCCGGGTCGCCAAGGACGGCCGCCACATCCCGGTGTCACTTACGATTTCGCCAATCAAGGACAGCGCGGGAAAAATCACCGGCGCCTCGAAGGTTGTCCGGGACATCACCGAGCGACTCCGTCTGCAACGGGAAATCCTGGAGATCAGCGACTGCGAGAAGGCGCGCATCGGTCAGGATCTTCACGACAGTCTTTGTCAGCTCTTGGTCAGGACGGCCTTTGCCTGCGATTTGCTGGAACAGGAAATCACCGACAAGTCATCTCCGCAAGCCGTGCGTGCCAGCAAAATTTCCATGCTGCTCGATGATGCGATCACACAGGCACGCAACATCGCGCGCGGATTGTACCCGGTCAACCTCGGGGTGGAGGGATTCGACCCGGCCTTGAAAGCGTTGTGCGCCGATATCGGCCGTGAATTCAATATCTCATGCGAGTTGGTGTGTCGTCTTCCGGTGTTGGTGGAAGACGATGTCGTGGCCATGCATTTGTACCGGATCGCCCAGGAAGCCCTCACGAACGCCGTCAAACATGCGGAGTGCACCCGCATCGTGGTGGAACTTACCGGCTCGGACACGGACATCACCATGACGATTGCAGATAATGGTGTTGGCATCGAGAGGGCATCCCGCGGCCATCAAGGGTTGGGATTGCAGATCATGAACTACAGGGCACGGCTGATTGGCGCATCGCTGGAAGTGGCAAACGGTCAGACGGACGGGACCATTGTCAGTTGTCTGGTGCCGAGACGGGAGCGCGATCCGAAAACCGAGGGAGATGACTTGGTGTAATGGCGTGACACAACGCCTGCGAAAAGCAAACCCAAGTGCTGGAGGACACACCTGTTATGGGTATCGAAAAGAAATCCGACAACAAGCCCGGCAAATCCACGCGGATTGTGCTCGTGGATGACCATTCGATGTTTCGCGAAGGATTGGTCGAGGTTCTCAGTCGCGAGCCGGACCTCGAGATTTGTGGCCAGGCCGAAGACAGTCGTCAGGCCTTGGAGGTAATCAAGGTCGCCAAACCTGATCTTGCAATCGTGGATCTCGTATTGAAGAATTCACATGGAATCGAATTGATCAAGGACATCCGGGCGCTCCACCCCAAGGTTGCCGTTCTTGTGGTTTCTATGCATCAGGAATCTCTATTTGCTGAACGCGCCCTGCGCGCCGGCGCACGGGGCTATATCACCAAACAAGAGGCCACCAAACACCTGATCGGGGCGATTCGCAAGGTGATAGCAGGAGAGGTTGTCGCGAGCGATTCGTTGACCCAGATCGCGTTGGGCCAATTGGCCGGCGGAGAAATGCCAGCCAAAAGCCAGTCCGTGGGCAGGCTGTCGGATAGGGAGGTTCCGGTCCTCGAACTGATGGGCAACGGGTTCAATAACCACCAGATCGCCGAACGGCTGCGCATCGATGTCACAACGATTGAGACCTACCGCGCCAGGATCAAGGAAAAGCTCGTCCTCAAGGACGCCACGGAGTTGCTTCAGTACGCAATCCGCTGGGCTCACCGCGACCCAATCTAACCGCTCTCCAGCCGGTCTGTTGATTTGTACTGCTCTGGCAGTACACCAGAATCCACGTTTGCAATGACAGACAAACCCCCGTGTCTCAGGCAAAATCCCAGACAGGCGGAGAAGTGTTCAAGCCAGCCGGTCGCAGTACAACGAGGACTTTTTCAGGGTCAAGCTCTTTGCAGGCAGGCTAGGCAGCAGTAGAGTGGGGACGCTGATCATCCTGGTTTGTCTCCCATCCTGGGGACCTGAACCTCACCGAAGGCATGATCAGCCGACCCGCTACTGCCGTGGAACCGAACAGTTTCAGGTGCCCGTCGCGGGCACCCCGGCGTACCCGCTGCTCGTC
>CAZAQZ010000454.1:0-1412 GCA_964487175.1 uncultured Verrucomicrobiota bacterium
TCCTTCCCCTGGAGGGCGTCTTGTCCGCCGAAGCCTTGGCGAAGGCGGAAGGGCGAGCGCCCCGCTTGCCGGCGTGTCCGGCATCCAACAGCCCCCAGAGTCGACAACCGGAGCGGTTGCCCTACAAAAGGGCCCGCCATCGCCCCGCATCCTATGCACAATACATCCATTTACATCATCTTAAGTATGCACATAGCATACCTTCCTGTCAACATGAATTTGGTTGCAGGCCGGACCGTCTCACCGCCGTTCTAGACCGAGTCTGTGAGTCGGCGTCCGCTGCTTGTCCACCGTAGCCTTGGCGAAGGCGGATCGTTGGTAGGGACGGTTGGCCCAGCCGTCCGCATTGTGGCCACGGCGTATCCGCCGTAGGCCATGCGGGCCGAGTCGGACGGAGCCGAGTCCGGCGAGCCGCCCCGATGTCGTTTTCGGGGCAAACGCGGCGCTGTCGTTTGCGCCGCAACGCGGAAGGGCCACTAACTCGTGATCTCATGCACAGAACATTCATTTACGGCATCCATAGTATGCATACGGCATAGATTGTTGTCAACATCAATTCGGGTGGCCACCGGTGCCGAGTTTCTCCGGACAGGTGGCCTGCACTCCGCGCGCATCGAAGGAACCAACACAAGCCGGGGCTGGGCACGATGATGACGAAAGCATTCGTGGATGCGCAGATCAACATGCGCGAGCACCGCCCTCCAGATGATCCACCTTCGGCGGACAAGCAACGAGGAGAACGCCGGGTGAGGCCACCCGGCCCACAAATCGGAAACAACGAGAGTAACGCTTCAGGGTTTGACGGCGGATCGGATTTTTTGGGCGAGGCCGTCCAGATGCGAGCGTTCCTGGACGGTGTTGTCCCATCGGAGTGTGATCCCGTCGTCCTTGAACCGGGGGACGATGTGCAGGTGAAAATGAAACACGTCCTGCTGGCCAAGTTCTCCGTTGGACTGGACGATGTTCAGCCCGGGACAACCTGAGGCATCACGCACCGCGCGGGCGACCTTTACGGTGGCCTGGAAAAACTTTGCGGCAAGGTCGTCGCTCAAATCGAACAGGGATTCGACGTGTTGACGGGGGATCATGAGCACTTTGCAGGGCGTGGGCTGCTCCAAGGACATCATGCCGAAGACGTGCGGGTCTTCCCAAACGAAGCTGGCCCGTTCTTTTCCCGCAGCAATCTGACAAAAAATACAATCGTCGTTCATGATTCTGGTTGCAGAGCAGATGCTAGCGGAATCGGGCGGAGGGGCAAGCGGGCGATGCAGGACGGCGCGACGGGCCATCGCCCCCTGCCCAACGACACGACGTGGACGCCGACTTACAGAGGTCTGCCTCCAACCACAAGAACGCCAGGTGTAGCCCCCCCGGCCTGCAGTAAAACAAAAAGGGGCGACCTTTTCAGGCCG
>CAZAQZ010000454.1:1422-2998 GCA_964487175.1 uncultured Verrucomicrobiota bacterium
TCGGGGTGAAACAGTCGCTCAGCTTGCGCTGGCGGCGAGTTGATTGAAGATGAGTTTGCCGTCGCCGAGGGTGACCTCGACGGTCTCGCTGGGCTTGATGTTGCCGCGCAGGATTTCCTCGGCCAGCGGGTCCTGGAGATATTTCTCCACGGCCCGGCGCAACGGTCGCGCGCCGAGTTGCGGGTCGTAGCCCTTCTCGATGATGAAGTCGGTCGCCGCGGCCGTGAGCGCAATCTCCACGTCCTTGTACTTGAGGCGGCCTTTGACCTTGGCCACTTCGAGTTCGACGATCTTGACCATGTCCGGCTTGTTCAGATTGCGGAAGACGATGATGTCGTCCAGGCGGTTCATGAACTCGGGTTTGAACGCGCGCTTGGCTTCGTCGAGCAGTTTGCCCTTCATGTCTTCGTAATTGTGCTCTTCCTTCATCGGCGCGAACCCGAGTCCTGCGGCCTTGCGAACGGTCTCGGCGCCGACGTTGGAGGTCATGATGATGCAGCAGTTGCGGAAGTCCACCTTGCGCCCGAGCGAATCGGTCAGGTGGCCGTCCTCCAAAATCTGGAGCAGCATGTTCATCACATCCGGGTGCGCCTTTTCGATTTCGTCGAACAGCACCACGGCGTACGGACGGCGGCGGACCTTCTCGGTCAATTGTCCGCCTTCCTCGTAGCCGACGTAGCCCGGAGGCGAGCCGACGAGGCGCGAGACGTTGAATTTTTCCATGTACTCGCTCATGTCGAGTTGGATGAGCGCGTCCTGGTCGCCAAACATGAACTCCGCCAGGGCACGGGCCATGAGCGTCTTGCCGACGCCGGTCGGGCCGAGGAACACAAACGAGCCAATGGGGCGATTCGGGTCCTTCAGGTCGGCGCGGCTCCGGCGCAACGCCTTGCTGATGGCGATGAGCGCTTCTTCCTGGCCGATGACGGTCTTGCGCAATTCCTCTTCCATGCGGAGAAGTTTTTCGGCGTCCTTCTGCTCGATGCGATTGAGCGGGATGCCCGTCCACTTGGCGACGATGTGCATGATGTCGTCCTCAGTGATGACGACTTCCTTTTCCTCGCGCGCCTGGCGCCATTCGCCCATGACCTGCTCGAGCTTGTCGCGGGCCTGCTTTTCTTTGTCGCGCAGGCTGGCGGCCAGTTCAAAATCCTGGGCCTTGATCGCCGCTTCCTTTTCGAGCTTGAGCTTCTCGATGTCCTTTTCCATGTCCTGGATGTCCGGCGGCCGCGTCAGCGCCTGGATGCGCGCGCGCGCCCCCGCTTCGTCCACGACGTCGATCGCCTTGTCAGGCAGGAACCGGCCCGTGATGTAGCGGTCGGACAACCGCGAGGCCGCAACGAGTGCTTCGTCGCTGAACTTCGCGTGATGGTGCTCTTCGTATTTGGGACGCAATCCCTTCAAAATCTCGACGGTCTGGTCGATGGACGGCGGTTCGACCAGGATGGTCTGGAACCGGCGCTCGAGTGCGGCATCCTTCTCGATGTACTTGCGATACTCATTCATCGTGGTCGCGCCCACGATCTGCAATTCGCCACGGGACAGGGCCGGTTTGACGATGTTGCTGGCGTCCATC
>CAZAQZ010000455.1:0-2995 GCA_964487175.1 uncultured Verrucomicrobiota bacterium
TGATTTGTTCATCGGCTCGGAACGTATCGTTCCTATGGGAATGCTGGATCGAACTTTGTTGCACGGGAATGCGGAAACGCTGGTGCTGGCGTTGCTGGCAGAAGGCGAACAGTATGGGTATCATCTGCGCAAGGAACTGGCCACGCGGTCCGATGATACCTTCCAATTCACCTTCGGCGGCCTGTACCCTTTGTTAAAGTCCCTCGAACGCCGCCGCCTGGTCACATCGCGTTGGGTGAAACCGAAAACGATGCGTGAGCGCCGTCAATACGCCATCACCGCCAGGGGTCGCGCCGAACTGCGCATCCGCAAACAAAAATGGCGCCAGTTTTCGAGGGCCATGAATCGTATTCTGGGCGAGTGACCCAACGACGTTCCTGCTCCCCGTCCCCTTCCCTGCAATCTCAATTTACGGGCTGCCGGGATAACCAGACGGATCGCGAAGGGGCCAAGGGGTCACGGCGGCAAAGCGCCACTGCGGACGACGGGACGCCGATTGTGACGCAAACAACAGCGCCACGTCTCGCGGACTCGGCTCCCGGCCCACAATTCGGAGGCGAAGCGGAATCAAATTCCTGTTGACAGGAAGGTATGCCATATGCATACTACAGAGGTTGTACATGAATGTACTGTGTATACGATTGCGAGTCGATCCGCCTGCGCGAGGCCTACGGCGGACACAGCGGAATCGACGGCGCGCGGGCCGCACGCCCTGCAAAATGCGGCGGAATCGGCTCGTATTCCGACTGAATCCGACCCAATCGGGCCTAATCGTACCTAATCAGACCATGATTTTTTTCCGGGGAGGAATTGGCGGGGGACAGGGCGGGCGGGCGGAAACCAGCTTTTGGGAGGCTAATGTAAGCTAATGTAACCTAATGTAAGTTAAAAAATTATATTCTGGGGCCGGTGGAGACCCTGGAGCTCAAAACCGGCAAAAAATCGCCAGGTGGATTGAGAGAACGTTCTTTGAAATGATGAAGGACAGGCGAGGCCTGTTAGCCGCTTGCGGCGGCGCCAAAATAACCGTCCCAAGCGAGGTCCAACACGGCCTTGGTGAGCCGGATGGGTTCACGGCGGTATTTGCAGACTTCGATGGCGCGGTCGATCAGGTCGCGAGGCTCGCACGCTTTCGGTGTGCGCCGCTCGCCACCGTAACGTCTTTCCAAATGCGCGAGGATGCCCGGGTCAACCGACAGACCGCGCGAACGGGCGTGACGGCTGAAAATCTCTGCGTACGTATCAGGGCCGGGCGGCATGACGTACATGCGATAGCCCATGCGTCTCAGGAACGCTTCGTCGGCAATGTCCGACACGGTCAAATTGGTTGCGAAAATGACCACTTGCTCGAAGGGCACCTGAATTTTCTTCCCCGTGCTCAAGGTCAAATAGTCAACGTGGTTTTCCAATGGAATGATCCATCGATTCAACAACTCAGTTGCCGAGCAACGTTGTCGTCCCAGGTCATCAACCAGCAGAACGCCGCCATTGGATTTGAGGTGGAACGGCGCCTCGTAGAAGCGTTGCGTCCCGGTGTAATTCAAGTCCATGCTGTCGATCGTCAATTCTCCGCCCACCACGATCAGGGGCGGACGAATCTTAATCCAGCGCCGGTCGTAATCGTCGCCTTCGATCTTGACGGGTTGATGGTTGTGCGGATCAAATGTTCGTATGACCTGTCCATCCACTTCGAGGGCGTAGGGAATCCACATATCGCCCTCTATTGCGTCCACCAGGGAACGCGCCATCGCTGTCTTGCCGTTGCCGGACGGCCCGCTCAAAAACAGGCTGCGGCCGGAACTGGCCACGAGCCCCAACGTTTGTTTTGCAGATTCGGTCAGGACAATGTCGGCCATGGCACGTTCCAGCGCATGTCGCGTCGTCGGCATGCGGCCGTGAACCTGTTTGCTGATCATTGTCGTATAGGACTTGAGCGAGACGGGCGCAGGTCCCACGTAGCTGCTGATCGCCATGATGCGGCCGACTTCAGACCAGCCCCGATCCAGCATGGCGTAGCGCTGATGATGCAGTCCGATAACTCCCTTGACCTCGATGAACTTGTCGCGGCTAAGCCGTTGGAGGAGCAGATCGGTCACCACCATGCCCAAACGCAATTGCTCAGCTATGGAGGAAGTTGTCGCATCCGAGTCCATGGACATGGCCTTCAGGGCCAGATCGTTGAGAAAACCAACGGGGATGTCCAAATCCTCGAGCTTCTCAGGAAAGGGGGGTACAAATCGTTTCGTATCTTCGATCAGGAGGTTCGCCATCGGATCAGACGAAGTCCGTTTCGGTACGAAATTCACTATCTTTGGTTCAGTCTCAGCACTGCTAACAACAATCATACATTAGCTCGCAAGCCAGCATTTAAGCACCTTCCGGGCCAGTCTTACATTTCCATTGCCATTCCATTGCAAGCTTGCATCCCGACCTGTCAATTCCTAGACTCACACCATGAAATCGACAATTTTGGCCAAAGTTCTTGCGGTTCTTTCGGTCCTCACAGTGGTGTCGACGCCAGCAATGGCCCAGCAAACCGTCACCGAAAGTATCAGTATTCTCGATGAAAAACTGGGGCACCTGCAGGCGCAAGTGGAGGATTTGCAGTTCAAACAGCAACAGATGCAAAAGGACATCACCACGATCCAATCGGACTTGCAGGACCTTCGCCGCTCAGCCAGCGGAGCTTCCAGCAGCGATCTACAAGCACTGCAAACCCGAATCGATGCCGTTGACGCTGCGCGGCAAAAGGACAAACAGGCGATTATCGATCAGCTTGCGAAGGAACTCGCCGCCATCAACACAGGAAAGTCCGCGGTAAAACCGGCTGCGGCAACACTTGCCACGTCCCCGGACAGTGAAGGCAAGGAACACGTTGTGGCCAAGGGCGAGAACCTTACAACAATCGCTAAGGCTTACGGTGTGTCCGTCGAAGACTTAAAGAAGGCCAACGACATCTCCAATCCTAACGACATTAAAGTGGGACAGAAGTTGA
>CAZAQZ010000456.1:0-690 GCA_964487175.1 uncultured Verrucomicrobiota bacterium
TACGCGCCCTTGCTCCCGCAAAAACCCGTCGCGGTGATTGGATACTCAATCCGCGTCTACTGGGTGGACCACCGATGGTGGACAAACGCGCCCCCATCGGACAGCACAGTCGACAAGTAAGAAACCGCCGCGCCGCGCCGCATCCGCTCAAGGCACCAATCGCACTCGATAATACCGTGACGGGCCATTGGTCGCGCCACCGGCCTCCACATAGTTCGTCGTCGTGTCGCCGACAATGGGGATGATCGTCAACGAACCCGGGATGTCCACGAAGTTCGTCATGCAGCTGGCACTGACTTGCACGATGTTGGTCCTGATGCCTGCCGTCTTCCAAGTCACATCAATGTCGTCGCCCTCTCGGACAAGCGAGGTGATCACCAGCTGCGAGGTGCTGTTGGTGGGATCAAGGCCGGCGAGGAACTGGATCGCGTTGCACATTCCCTTCCCGCACGAATCCGCATTGGCCGCGGCTTGCGGACAGTTGGTGCTGCCGAAATACTGCACCTGCCACGCTTGGAAAGCCGTGAGCACCGGCGGCGCGATCCACGCGCTGTTGTAGAGCTGCTGGATCTGCGCGAACGTCAACGAGCGATTGTAAATCGCAACCTCGTCAATCCGTCCATCAAGCATCCGGCTGCCCTGCGCCGAATCGTAACCGACCAGCAACGGCGCGTCGAACGCCTGATTGGT
>CAZAQZ010000456.1:700-2989 GCA_964487175.1 uncultured Verrucomicrobiota bacterium
GGCGTTGTCCGGCGTGACGACCAATGCGAAGAACGACCATTGATTCGTCGGCACCACCAAGCCGGTGCCCACGTCCCAGCGCGCGTTGGCCCAGGTGTAACGCAGTTCGTTGCCGATCGTACCGGGACCGAAGTTCAGCCCCGCCACGGTGCTTCCGCTGCGGCAGAACACAACCCCCGCCCAGTCGGCTTGATACTGCCGTGGATTGATCCAGCCGATGATCGTCACTGTGTTGGTGTTCAAGTTCAACGCAGGCATGGTCAAATAGGAACCGGTCACGTAGTTCAGTTGCATCGCTGTGTTATTCGTCTCGAACCCCGCGAACGGCGGATTCTGCGGGCCGCTGACGCCGGGCGTGACACTCGCGTCGATCGTTCCGTCGTTCAAACCGACGGCGTCGGCAGCAATGAAGCCATTCGTCTCGTTCAATCGCCAATACGCGAACGGTGCGCCATTGGTCACCGTCTGCGCGTAGTTGCCCAGCGGCGGTTCCGGCGCGGGCGGTGGCGGCGGCACGATCACAGGATCGACCGCAGTCAGTTTGATCGCGGCCAGCGTGCCACGCGTCAGATAGTTCAGCGCCACGAGCGACGGGATCGTAATCGTAATCGTGTCGCTGGTCAGGTTGGTCGAGGAATCATTGTAACCGCGTGCCGAGCCGGCTCCATTGGAGAGAGTCGGGTACCCGCCGTCGCCGAGCCAGGGAACCTGCACCGTCTCCAGCACCGCCAAGGCTGTCAGTTGTGTCGCGCCATTCGACGGGTCCGGCGCGCCGCTGCGGATGGAGACCGGCGTCGTGGTACTCATCTGATCCAGGTTCCACGTCGTCGCCTGATACAGGCGAACCTGATAATGCGTCGCCCCGTTGGCGGCGAGCCAATTGCCCAAACCGGACAGCGTCACGCTCACGCCAATCCCATCATTATTGACAGGCGGACCATCGCCGTCGTCGAGATAGGTGTAATAGAGTTGCTGCTCAGCATCGTCAGCCGCGCCGCCCGAAAAGGTCGTCGCGGAATTCCACTGGGCCGTGATGATGCCGTCCGCCAGCGTGGTGGACCCATACGCCAGACCGGCGTAACCCGCATCGTGAAACCCGTTATTGATGATGGTGAACGAATCCACCCAATTACTGCATCCGTCGGCGGTCTTGCCCGCCATTTGGGTGAATGCCCTGCCGTCGGAGAAGTTGAGGCCGATGATGGTCGGGGTTGCAGCGTTCCCCAAGGGGACAAGAATCGCCATCGATGCAGCGACGACGGCCAATCGCATCCATCGGGCACCTCCGAACTGCCGCCCCGAGACAAGCCGGTTCAGTCGATCTGGACAATTCTCGAATCCCACTGCTCTCGCCACCTTTTCAATGTAAACAAAGAAAACAGAGTGCCATTTTGTTCCGGACACACCGTCCGAAGCACTCTTAGGTGTTGATAGAGAGCAAGTTCAAAGCCAAAAGTGACCCTATTCTCCCGCACTTTCCTGTAGCCGCGGGTGCTGACCGCGGGTCGTTTCCCGCCTTTTTCTGCCCGGATTTCAAAGAACAATCCCCTATTCCCCCGGCGATATTAGCCGATCTGTCACTTCCCTGAACCGTACACAAAAGAATTTACTTACATTAGGTTACATTAGCTTACATTAGGCCGCTGTCCGCGAGAGACGCCCCGTGTTCAGGGCAAGCACCCCACCCTGCCCTCGCCTATCGGCTATCGGCTCGCGCTCTAATGCACAATCCATTCATTTTACGTCATTCAGAGTATGCAGGAGGGATACCCCCTTGTCAACATGAATTTGCCTCCCTGTCGTCTCCGAACTGTAGGCCGGTTCTGTGAACCGGCGTCCGCGTCGTGCTTGTCCGCCGTAGGTCTGGCGAAAGTGGATCGTTGGTAGGGCGGGTTGGCTCAACCCGCCGAAAGCCCTCCGAATTGCAGGCCTACCGGCCCGGTCGCCGCTTTGCCATTGGCTGACCCCCTCCCAAATGGACACGAACGGCAAAGTGCCGACAAGTCGGCGCACTCCAAACCCCGCAGCCCGCCCCGCCCGCCACCCTCACCCCTCCTCTAGCGCCGTCATCCCGAGCTTGTCGAGGGATCTCTGTCTTATCCCCATACTCACCCCTCCCCCAACGACCCCGCAAGGAATCGCCGACCGGTTCAGAGTGGAATGATGGAGCCTGGTAAGCAAAACCGGCCGAAAGGGCAAAGCTTCAATAGTGAGGACTGGCCGCTTTCCAACCAGAGCTATGAGAAGGACGGCGCGAGATTTTCGCATAACGCGTCGAGTGGTCTAACG
>CAZAQZ010000457.1:0-2977 GCA_964487175.1 uncultured Verrucomicrobiota bacterium
AATTACGAACTGGGGAACGCGAAACCAGGTCGTTGTGCGTGTGCTTCTGAGAGTCGTGTTTGAGCTGCTTGGCGCGGCAATTTCCGCGCTGTGGCTGGTGATGATGACCGGATTAATCAGCGCACGGGCTAAAAATCCGGGTACTCGTCGTTGAGCAATTGGGCGGAGAAACGCTGGTAGGCACGGGCGGAATCGCGGATGTAGGCGTGGGCATCGACCCGGCCGCGGAAATTACCGACTTCCACCTGTCCTTCCTTTTCCAGTTCCTTGTAAATCTCGAAGAAGTGACGGATCTCGCGCAGGATGTGCGGCGGCAATTGGGAGATGTCGTTGTAGGTGGTGAAGGCCGGATCATCGGCGTGCACAGCGATGATCTTGAAATCCTCCTGCCCTGAATCGTGCATGGGGAGCATTCCCACCGGGCGCGCCCGCATCACACAGCCCGGAATCACCGATTCCTGGGAGAGCACGAGGATGTCGAGCGGATCATGATCGCGACAATATGTCTGCGGGATGAAGCCGTAATTATAGGGATAATGCACGGAGCTGTGCAGGATGCGGCTGACGTGCAGGATGCCGTTGCGCTTGTCGAGTTCGTACTTGATCTTACTGCGCATGGGGCACTCGATGAATGCGTTGCAATTCTCCGGCGCTTGTTTTCCCGGCGTCAGCACGTGAAACGGATTGAACCACGCCGGTTTGAGCGCTGATTCGGACCAGGCTCCCGGTTTTTTTTGCTTCGCTGTTTTCTTCGGCATGGCGCGGCAATCTAACCAACCTGCGCGCCTGACGCAACGTCAAAGGCATGCACAGGCAGGGACGCCTGTGCCACCAGAAGTTTATGAGATGACTTCTAGTTGGCGCGGGCTTCCTTGAGTTGCTTCTGGCTTTCCCATCCACCGCCGAGCGCCTTGTAGAGGGCCACGAGATTGACGCTGACGGTGCTTTGGCTGTCGGCAAGTTGGTCTTCGGTTTGATACAGGGATCGTTGCGCGTCCACCACGTTCAAGAAATCCGCAATGCCCTTGGTGTAACGGTCGTTGGCCAGTTCGAGCGCGCGCTGGTTGGCCGCCACCGCGTCGGCTAGGGCCCGATACCGCGTCTGTTCGTTCGCGAAGGCAACCAGTGCGTTCTCGACGTCCTCGAACGAGGTCAACACGGTCTTCTCATACATCGCCAGCGACTGCTCGGCCTGCGCGTTAGCGGCCTTGATCTGGCTGTGGATGCGTCCGTAATCGAGCAACCGCCACGTCACCGTCGGCCCGGCTGACCAATACTTGCTGCCGGCGCTGAACCAGTCGCTGGCGGAGAAACTTTGGAAGCCGCCGATACCTGTCAGCTCAAACTTCGGGAACAATTCGGCCGTCTGCACGCCGATGTTGGCGGTTGCCGCGGCCAGATCACGTTCGGCTCGGCGCACGTCGGGACGGCGTCGCAGCAGATCGGACGGCAGACCGACCGGCACATCGGGTGGCGGCGCTGGAACTGGTGCCAGTTGCGCAAGTTCGGCAGCGAGCGCGCCGGGTTGTTTGCCAAGCAGCACGCCGAGCCGATGGATGCCCTGCTTCATGGATGTCTCCAGCGTTGGAAGCTGCGCTTGCGTGGTTGCCAGCAGGGACTCGGCCTGTTTCGCATCGAGTTCGCTGGTCAAGCCCGCGTTGAACCGGGCGCGGGCGATGTCCACCGCATCCTGTTCGGAGGTAATGTTGTTGTGCGCAATGGCCAGCCGCTGCTGGAAATTGCGGACCTCGACGTAATTGCGCGCCACCTCGGCCAGTACACTGATCAGCACGTCGTGACGGTCTTCCTCAACCGAAGCGAACTCGGCGTAAGCTTGTTGGACGGCGCGCCGTTTCCCGCCAAAAATATCGATCTCCCAGGTTGCGTCGAAATGCGCGTCGTAGAGGTCGGTGTGAAAATCGTACCCGGAGACGACGTTGCTTGCCCCACCGCTGCTCGGAAACGGGAGGGAGTTTTTGGATTGCAGAGCATCCGTGTAACCAGCCTGGCCGTTGATGGTCGGGCCGAGGTCCCAAATCGCACCCGAGCGCAGGGCGCGCGCCTGGTGCAATCGCCCGCTGGCGACGCGTAAATCGAGATTGGAAACCACGGCGCGTTGGATGAGGGAATTCAGTTCCGGATCATTGAACGTCTTCCACCATTCGACGATCTGCATGGCGCTGTTGGTGGCTCCGCCAAGCTGGGCTTCGCTCCAGTTGGCGGGAGCCTGTGTCTTCGATGGATGATAGTCCGGCCCGACGGCGCAGCCCGCGACCATCATAACCGTCAGTACGATCAGGAGAACAATTCTGTTTTTCATGCTGAGACTTCTTTCTTATTGAGCGCGTCCATCAGGTTTAAAATCGTGGCGAGCACGAGATCTTCGCCGATCTCGGTGTTGATCATGGCATGGTACAGGGACCGAAGCGGCCACTCGGCCCCAAAATAATGTTTCACGAAATCCTTGCGGTCGCGGTCGATTGAATCGAGCAATTCATTGGCCTCTGCTTCGCTCTTGGTATGCGCTTTCAGAAAGTGAAACTTAAAGGCGCGCGGCGCGAATAAAAACACCCGAAGCGTGTCCTTTCGATCGCGCAGGAAATAGGGTGACCCGCGCCCGAGGATGACGCAGTGGCCCGACGCGGCGGCTTGTTCGACGACTTGTTTGACGAGCGCGACCATCCGGTCAGCGTCAAATGTTTCCTGGCTGCTGACCGGCAGGCTTCTTTCGTAGCTGCCGCGCCAGAATACTTTGCCGAGCCGATAGATCAAAGGATCGAGCCGTCCATCGCACTTCTCGACGGCAGCCGGGGAGACCTGTGCCAGCCGGGCAATCTCCTCGGTCAGGGATTGATCCAGCAGTTTCCAGCCGAGATGGGCGGCAAGTTTCTCGGCGACCACGCTGCCGCCACAACCAAATTCACGTTCGATGGAAACAATTTTGATCATATCAATGCACCGCGATGGGGCCTCCGGG
>CAZAQZ010000458.1:0-814 GCA_964487175.1 uncultured Verrucomicrobiota bacterium
CCCACACGTCATAACTGGCGACGTCGGCGGACCCCACATTGGAGATCGTCAAACTGCTGGTATTGGCGCCGACGATGGTGGACCCGGTTCCCGTCGCGCCATTGGCCAACGGGGTGTTGCCGAAATCACTGCCGTTGGTCCAAGTGGCGCTGGTGTAAGAGGACGCGTCATCGTCCTCCAGACCGAAACCGATGCTGTTGAAGTACGCGTTGTTGGCTGTGCCGGCGCCGGCATTGTTGTTAAAGAACCTCACGTGATCGATGGCCGAACCACCGGTGCCCTCCAGCGTTCCGGTGATCGTCACCGGCAGATTGGTCGGGCCATCCGTGCCGACGGCGCTGATCGTGACGGAGTAGCTGTCGGTGCTCGTCAACATGAACGCTACCTGCAGTCCTTGGTCGGTGAACGGGATCCCTGTGGGCACACCGCTGCCGCTGTTATCAATGATGCGGTACTGGGCATCGCCACCGCGGAACACAAACACGAACCGATCCGTCGCTCCGGAGCGGAGATTGAACCCGACCGAGTTGCTCACGGTGCCGCTGGGTCCATTGATGTAGCCGTTGTCCATGGAGATGTTGAGCGTCTGGCCGACCTGCAAGTTCGCGTTCAGGGGCCGAATCGCTTCCAGCAAGGCGCCGTCTTTGCCGTAGGAAGCGAGTTCGGAGGGATCGAGCAGGCCTACTTCAGCTGCGACTGCGTAGAGGCTGATGACGTAGTGCCCTGGCGAAAGCACGAAACGATCCCGGCCGCTGCGGACGAGACCGCCGCCAAACAGGACGGCGATGATTTCGGCGGACGAAAAAGCTTGGCC